>DAITPG010000082.1:0-9308 GCA_036833715.1 Eubacteriaceae bacterium
TTGCATCCTTTTCGAGAAAAGGATGTCGCTGCCGTCGACTACGGCATGACCGCAGCTACGATACGAATAAAGTCATAAAACACGAACAGTCTTTATATTTTTATTTAAAAATGCAGTTGCAATCTAAAGGCCTAAATATTTATAGCTTAGTAATCGATAAAAATACAAACCATTAATCAATATTAATTACCCTCTGTACGCCCTCTCCAACTCCGCCAAATCAAACTTCTTCATTTTTAAGAACGCCTGCGTCACTCGTTCCAATGCTTCTGCATCGGCATCATTCATCATGTCATTGAGAACGGTCGGCACGATCTGCCACGATACCCCGAACTTGTCCTTGAGCCAGCCGCACTGCTCCGCATCGGGCACGGCCGAAAGCGCTTCCCAATAATAGTCGATCTCCTGCTGCGTGTCACAGTTGACAAGGAACGAAAACGCTTCGTTGAACGCAAACGGATGGTCGTAATTATTTTCCATGATGCAGAAGTGTTGACCCTCCAGCATGAATTCCGCATAGCTGATCAGATCGGGCGCATCCGGCAGCGCTTCACCGTAACGGGCTACGGCGCCGATTGCTGCATTTTTGAAAATCGTTGTATAGAATTGCAGCGCTTCGTCCGCGCGTCCGCAGTTTTCATGGACAAACAGCAGCGAAGGGCGAATTCTGGCGGGAGCCTGCTCTTTGCCATACATGAGCTGCCACGAAACGCCGTACTTATCCTGCACCCAGCCGTACCATTCGCTGAAATCATACGAATCGAGCGGCATCAAAGCCTGTCCGCCGTCGATAAACGCTTCCCAGTATCCGGTGACTTCGTCCTTGCTTGTACACGAGACCATAAACGATATCGACGGGTTGAGTTTAAAATACGGCCCTTGAATCAGCAGCATCAGGTTGACATCTTCGATCTCAAGGGTGATGGTTTCAACATCGTCGGGCGGTGCCCCGTATGCCCTTCGGCTTAACAGTTTGCTGTTTTTGAATACGCTCAGATAAAAATCCGCGGCTTCGGCCGTGTTCTTGTCTAACCATAAATGATTCATGATTTTGCGGATGCCTTCCATAGTGCACCTCCGTATTACTTTTGATGGGATGAAACCCTATTGTTCAAAACGTTGATTCTTATACAAATAAGACGTATTGAAAACACGAAGTTGTAAATCCGAGATTGCTTTCGAGCTTTTTGCCTTTTAATTTTGCAGCTGCTTTTTGATCTGCGCGATGCGGTCCCGCAAGATCGCGGCACGTTCAAAGTCGAGGTCCTTGGCCGCCTTTTTCATCTCGGCTTCAAGATTCGAAACCACGGTTTCGGGATCGCTGCCGAAATCCTGCCTGCCCTTTTTACCCTTTTTGCCGTATTCGGCAGGCGCTTCCATGGAGATGGTGCTCTCCAGTCCGTCCTGAACCTGCTTGATGATGCTTGCGGGGATGATGCCGCGCTCCAGATTATAGGCGATCTGTTTTTCGCGGCGGCGGTCGGTTTCATAGATGGCGCTGCGCATGGAAGGCGTAACGGAATCGGCGTACATCACGACCTTTCCTTTGTCGTTGCGCGCCGCGCGGCCGATGGTCTGCACCAGCGAGGTCTCGCTGCGCAGAAAGCCTTCCTTGTCCGCGTCCAGAATGGCGACCAGACTCACCTCTGGAATATCCAGCCCCTCGCGCAGCAGGTTGATGCCCACGAGCACATCATACACGCCGCTGCGCAGGTCCTTGATGATCTTCATGCGCTCCACGGTATCGATGTCCGAATGCAGATAGGCAACGGAAATGCCAGTTTTGCCGATGTAGTCGGAAAGATCCTCCGCCATGCGCTTGGTGAGCGTGGTGACCAGCACCTTGTTGCCCGCGCGGATGGTGTCGTTGATCTCGCCGATGAGGTGCTCGATCTGCCCTTTGGAAGGGACGACTTCGATCTGCGGGTCGATCAGCCCCGTGGGACGCACGATCTGCTCCACGATCTGCGAGGAATGTTCGCGCTCATATTCGTTGGGCGTGGCCGAAACAAATACGACCTGCTTCATTTTTTTCTCGAATTCGGTAAAGTTGAGCGGGCGGTTGTCGAAGGCCGAGGGCAGGCGGAAGCCGTAATCGACCAGATTCTTTTTGCGGGAAAAGTCCCCGCCGTACATGCCGCGCACCTGCGGCAGCGTCACGTGCGATTCGTCGATGAACATGATGAAATCATCCGGGAAATAATCGATGAGCGTAAACGGCGCGTCGCCTGGGTTGGTGCCGTTGATATGGCGGGTGTAGTTTTCGATGCCTTTGCAATAGCCCATTTCTTTTAAAATTTCGATATCGTAATTGGTGCGCTGCATCAGGCGCTGCGCTTCCACCAGCTTGTTTTCGGCGCGCAGCTCCGCAAGGCGCACATCGAGTTCCGCCTGTATGGTCGCAAGGGCGCGCTCCATGTTTTCGGGCGTGGTGACATAGTGGGAAGCCGGAAACACGCTAACATGGCTGCGAAGATAGCGTATCTCGCCTGTAAGCGCGTTGATCTCGCTGATGCGCTCGATCTCGTCGCCGAAAAATTCCACGCGCAGCGCGTATTCATTGGATGCCGCGGGGAAGATTTCCACCACGTCGCCGCGCACGCGGAACGTTCCGCGGTGAAAATCCATTTCGTTGCGTTCATATTGAATCTCGACCAGCTTTCGGATGACCTCGTCCCGGTCGCGGATCATGCCCGGACGCAGCGACAGCACCAGATTTTCGTAATCGATCGGGCTGCCCAGCCCGTATATGCAGCTGACGCTGGCGACGATGATCACATCGCGCCGTTCCGAAAGCGAAGCCGTGGCGGAGTGCCGCAGCTTGTCGATGTCGTCGTTGATGTCGGAATCCTTTTCGATATACAGATCGCGTCCCGGAACGTAAGCTTCGGGCTGATAATAATCGTAATAACTTACAAAATATTCCACGGCGTTGTTGGGAAAAAAGCTTTTGAATTCGTTGGCGAGCTGCGCCGCCAGCGTCTTGTTATGCGCCAGCACCAGCGCGGGACGCTGCACCTTCTCGATGATCTTGGCCATTGTAAAAGTCTTGCCCGAGCCCGTAACGCCAAGCAGGGTCTGCCCGCGCATGCCCTGATTGAGGCCTGCGCTGAGCTTTTCGATCGCCTGCGGCTGATCGCCGGACGGCTGATATTCGCTTTCGACTACAAATTTATCCATAGTAAGAATCCTTTATAAAACGATATTTTTATCAAAGATCAAGGTGGCGCAAAAGAAGAACGCGCCCACGCAGATGAAAATATCCGCCACGTTGAAGATCGCGAAATTCACAAACGCAAAATCGAAAAAGTCGATGACATAGCCCAGCACCACACGGTCGATAAAATTGCCCGCCGCTCCGCCGATGATCATGGCGATGGAAGTAAGATAGAGCCATTTGTCGGCGTTGAGCTGATGGGATCTGCGCAGAAACCAGCACATAAACAGGATGACCACCGCGCCCAGCACGGCCAGAAAGCCGGTTTTATCCCGAAGGATACTGAACGCGGCGCCGGTATTTTCGGTGTAGCGGAAATTGAGCAGGCCTTTGATAAACGGCGTTACGCCGAGATCTTTCAAATGCAAAACAGCAAAATATTTTGATACGCGGTCAAGAATGACGGCAAGTACCGGAAGCACGATATAGAACATTATTTCCTCCGTTGAGTTGTATAAACCGATGGTAATATTAATATAATGATTATAGCACAATAAACGCCGCGTACTATACATAGGGCGGCAATCAGAGTGCAATTAAACAAAATAATCGGATTGGGACAGGCTGACATGAAAGAATATTTGAAGATCGATAAAAAATTCATTCGCCTCTGCGTATATGTGGTGCTGAGCGTTTTTGCGGTCATTTTGTTTTATGAAATAACGGCTGATCCCAAATCGTTTTTTGACACGATCTTTTCGGCTCTCCGGGCGGTCTTGAAGGCGCTGGCCCCGCTCTTATACGGCGCGGTGATCGCCTATTTATTGTACAAGCCCTCCAACATGCTGGAAGCGCTCCTGCGCAAAATCCCTTTTCTGGCAAAGCGCGGCAAATTTCTGCGCACGCTGGCGGTGCTGATCGTTAACGTAGCGGCGTTGGGCGTGGTGTTTTTATTTTTCTATGCGCTGATCCCCACGCTGGTCAGCAGCATCAGCCAGATCATTGCCCGCGGCAACGAGCTGATCACGCCGCTGCAGCAGCTGGCCGACCGCCTGCTCGCCAACGAATATGTGGGGATGGCGCTTTCGTATGCCGGCATCAACGTAGGGGATATTTCGCAGTCGGGATTGATTCTGGATCTTCTTTCGAGAGGACAGCTCATCCTTCAGCAGTTCGGCGCCTATCTGCTGGGCTTTATTCTCAACACCGGCACGTTTTTATATAACTTTGTCGTGGGCTTTGTAACCGCCATCTACATCAATCTGGAGCTTTTACAGATACGCACGCAGCTGCGCCGCTTTTTTACGGCGCTGATGCCCCGCGTTTACCCCGGGCTGCGCCGCATCGGCAAAATGACCAACGAGATGTTTTTTAAGTATTTGATCGGAAAAACGCTTTGCTCCGCCATTTTGGGCGCGGTCTGCTTTGTGTTCTGCCTGATATTTAAAATCCAGTATGCCGCGCTCATTTCGTTTATCGTGGCGCTGTTTAACATGATCCCGCTGTTCGGGCCGTTCATCGGCGCCGTGCCCGCGGTCATCTTTTCCCTGCTCTCCGGCTTTAACGCCGCGCTCATCATCATTATCATCATCATCGGCGTGCAGCTTTTGGAGCAGAATATTCTGGAACCCAAGATCATCGGCAACATCGTGCATCTCAACGGCTTCTGGATCATTGTTTCGATCATTGTCAGCGAAAAGATCGCGGGCATTTTGGGCATGGTGCTTGCCATCCCCGCCTTTGCGGTGCTGCGCAAGCTGATTGCCGAATGGATCGACCGCAGGCACCAAAAGGAAGAGGTGGCGCGGCTGTCGGAGGATGAGCACATCCGGCAGGAAAGCTTGTTCGATCATGCGGACAAGGGGGCGGAGCCGCCGGAAATCACATAGTAAGAAATCGGGCGCGTCAACCGAAAAAAGCGCGCTTTTATTACGTTCTTACGAAGCGTAAGGGATTCGGCGCGTCATTTTATCGCGGATGCCCGCATTAGCGTAACTAAGTCACTTACAGCAGGCTGCCGATGTGGTATCCTGCAAACATGCCAAGCAACGGATGGATACGCTGCGGGCTCCATTTTATCCTTTTATGTTCTTAGATTGAAGGAATTCTCAAGCGGAGGATTCCTTCTTGCTATCGGAGGTAAATATGACAAACAAGCGCCGCAATCTGCAGCCGAAGCTGTTTTGGCTGACCGTACTGTTTTTTGCCCTGGGGCTGGTTCACATCTCGTTTGCGGCCGCGGGCGTTTTGTGTTTTACGATCCCTTTTTATTATTTTTTCCGTTACAGGGAAAAAATCTGGTGCCAAAGCGTATGCCCGCGCGCGGGATTTTTCAGCCGCGTGATGTCCAAGATCAGCCTCGGGCTAAAGGCTCCCAAGTGGCTTACGAGCAAACGCGTGCGGGACGGCTTTGAAATCTATTTTTGGGCGGGGCTGCTGGTGATTGCGCTTTCGACGGCGATGGTGGCCGCGGGACGGGTGGCGCCCATCGAGCAAGTGCGCTTTTTGATGATCTTTACCGTGCCTTTTGAGCTGCCGCAGCTGCTGTCGTTTGACGCGCCGCCCGCGCTTACGCATTTCGGCTACCGCGTTTATTCCATGATGTTTACCACCGTGCTTATCGGCAGCGCGCTGGCCGTATTGTTCCGCCCCCGCACCTGGTGCGCGGTATGCCCCGTGGGCACGCTGACGACTGGTAAAAAGAAGAAAATGGTTTAAGACGGCTTCGGCCGTTTTTTTTTGATATGTTTTTACAAGATGATCCTATGTATCCGCAATCTTAATTCGGATATATGATATAATAAAACAAATGTATTAAGTTTTGATGGGAGCCCATGATGGATAAATTGACCAACGGAGATATGAGGAAGAAAGCAAGCAACAGCAGAAAAATATTTAAAGGCGCAGCGATGATGTTTAATTTGCCCGCTGTATTCATGTTGCTCGCTTTATTTTCAGATTTCGGAAATTTGAATTCGGATTTATTTGCATTAACAATCATTTTTTTCATCATCGGCATAACGCTGGGTTCCGCATCTCAAACCTACGCTGACGATGAAAAACACTTCGCAAAGCTGGACCCTGATGCGCCGTATGTCCCATTCTCAAAACCAAATAAAAACATCTCTGAAATCTCATTAAACAGTACGGTTGAAGATAATGAAACGACACGGCAACAAATATCAAACGATAAAGAATTTGACAAACCTGCTCCCTCATTAAAGGTGCAATTTCATAATAGCCTATCTATAACCGACGAAGGCAAGGCATTCAAAAAAGAGGTCGACAAAGCCAATGACTTAATCGAGGATAAAAAAATATCCGAAGATTTGTATGCCATCTGCCGCCACATCAACGACATCTTTGCGACTGCGGCCAATGACAGCTCGGCGGAGCGCGAAATCAAAAAGTTCAGCGGCATCTATCTGCCCAAAATGCTGAAACTATGCAATTTATATATCGAGCTGGACGCAAAGCAGGTGCAGACACAAAAGGTTCTGGGTCTTAAAGAACAGATCGGCGCATCCATCGCCAACATCCGCTGCGCCTTCGCCAACTTCAACGACAATCTGATCAACCGCGCATCCATCGACATCGAAGCGGAGATACAATCGTTCGAGGAGCTGCTGACCATCGACGGACTGCTCGGCAGACGGGAATTGGTGCTGCCGGAAAAAACGGCGGAAAAAGATAAGGTTTAAATTCTTAAATAATGAATGTTAGATAATATATGGAAGACGCATTCAGTCTTTTTTGTTTGTCTGCTTATTTGCCATTTATCTGCTATAAGTTACCGTGCGTAAATCGAATGGATATGATATAATAAAAAAACATAATTTGCCACATTGAGGTATATGTAATGAAAATTAAAGAGCCCAAATTGATTTTTACAGCAGCCGGGGTATTTTTGATATTGGCTGCGATAATTATAGGCATATTCGGAAATTTAAATTATCCGAAGAAAGATATTACCGATTTAATAAAAGACAATTTCGTGATAACCTACCAGTCAAAAGGTTTCGAAGTAAAAACTGTCGATAACGGCGAAAAGTACAGTGTATATATTACGCTCAGTGCGGATGATGATCGATTTCGTTACAGTTTATGGTGCGGGTATGAAAGCACAAGTTTTTTGGAGGATTTTAAATTTGGGCATGCAGATATAGATGAACAAATCAGCGATTATTATTTTACCTTTTTAGCCGATTCCGCTGTTGCCTATACATCTCATTATAAAAACGATCAAGAAGAGTCAATGTATCAAGTGAAAATTGCGCTCAATGACGGAGAAAAAACGTATGAAGCCAAAACTTATATGCAATACCTGAAAGAAAAATCAATGATGGCTTACGATCCGGATGAAAATATGATATTAAGCGGAAATGATTATAAAGTCCAAATCAATGATAACGGTTCCTATTTAATTCAACCGATCAGCTCAGATGATCTTAAGAGAAATCCCGACAGTTCGCTCGTGCAATATATGCATGATTATTGTTCGCAATATTTTACCTTTAAAAATGTGAATATGAAGATCACAAGCAATGCTGCCGTAAATAGAATAGATGTTAATTTTATTTTTACAAACTCTTCAAATATACCAATAGACGATGCTGATATTTTGATTTACATATATAACGAGCAGGGAAAAGCGATCGATGTAACCAGCGTTTATATTCCTCCGTTAGAGCCAAACGAATCAAAGGAAACCGGTATCACGAAACTATATAAAGATGAAGTGCCATCCGATTTTAAGATAGCTTATATTTACTTAGACAGAAAATCCTATCCAAGCAAAGTAATCGTATTTGAATAATAATATGCGACTGGTATTAAGCAATTAGGAGTAATTATGCATAATAATGGCATACAAAAAAAAGCTAAAGTATTGAAAGTATTTTCGCACCTAAGCTGGATAAGCATGTTTCTGTGTGCTTTTATTTCACTCGGTTTCGGTAAATTTTTAGTAACGGGTCTTTCCCTGACATTATTTTTTGCGGGCTTGGGATTCTTATTCGAGCAGGGTTCAAGAAAAGCTATGGAGAAAGAAAGAGACGCCGAAATAAAAAAAGGGTTTCTTTATCGGCACGATCCCGAAGAAGCAGACGAGCGTTTTCATGCGCCGGAGGAAAAACAGCATGGAAAAACAAACGCTTTGAATGTATCTTTCGATCATGCTCTTTCAATATCGGAAGCGGGGCGCGCATTCGCAAAGGAAGTCGATAAGGCCAACGATCTGATCCCAGACGAGAAAATTTCGGAAGATTTGTATGCCATCTGCCGCCACATCAACGACATCTTTGCGACTGCGGCCAATGACAGCTCGGCGGAGCGCGAAATCAAAAAGTTCAGCGGCATCTATCTGCCCAAAATGCTGAAACTATGCAATTTATATATCGAGCTGGACGCAAAGCAGGTGCAGACGCAAAAGGTACTTGGGCTTAAAGAGCAGATCGGCGCATCCATCGCTAACATCCGCTGCGCCTTCGCCAACTTCAACGACAATCTGATCAACCGCGCGTCCATCGACATCGAAGCGGAAATACAATCGTTTGAGGAGCTGCTGACCATCGACGGACTGCTTGGCAAACGGCAGTTTACGATGCCGGAGAAAAAGGAGCAGGAAGAAAAAATTTGACCTTATCATCTCCCCCAAACGGCCTTTCGGCCGTTATTTTTTGCAGCACCGCTTTGTAAAGTTTCTGTGTGCAAAACGGGCGGATGTGATATAATACAGGTAAGAATACACTCGGGAGAAACCGAATGAAACTGAAGTTTAAAAAGAATATCCGTCCGCTGACCGTGGCTGGCCTTGCGCTGGTTTGCGGCGGCGTTCTGCTGATCGCGCTGGGTTGCTTTACCGATGCGGCAGCCATGGGCGCGTCCCTAAAGCAAATGCTGCGCTTTGGATTTTTCGGACATTGAGACACGGCGGAACCTTAAATTTGTCACAACGGGGATAACATGAGAAAAAGAACCAATATTTATATGCAATACAAAGCGAAGCGAAAAAAAGTGCGCCGCACGGTATTTTCGATCTTCAGCTATATCGGCGCGGGATTTTTTACAATAGGCGGCTTGGGTATGGAGCCTATTGATATTCTGCCGTTTTCTTTCGCGCTGATTTTGGCCGGCGTGGGCTTGATCCTGC
>DAITPG010000083.1:0-9256 GCA_036833715.1 Eubacteriaceae bacterium
TCGCTTTACTTATTTCAATTTCTGTTTTCGTTAAACAGATAAAAAAGAACAAACCGTAGTTCGTTAAAAACTATGGGTTTGTCAGTAGCCTGAACTCTGAGAAGTTTCTCAGAGTTGTTTTATAATCAGTCTTTGATTTGATAGAAGCATTTGGAACCCAGGTAGGCGCTGTACAGGTCGGCCTTGCTGATCAGTTCATAAGGAGCGTGCATCGATAACACGCCGACGCCGTAATCCACGGTATACGCTCCGTAATTGGCAAGCATGTATGCTACCGTGCCTCCGCCTCCCTGATCGACTTTGCCAAGCTCGCCGGTTTGGTAAGGCACATTGTTGTCATTGAACAGTTTCATGATCTTATGCAGATATTCGCTGTGCGCATCGTTGCTGCCCGCTTTGCCGCGAACACCCGAATATTTCTCAATGATCGCGCCGTTTCCGACGAAACCGGTATTGCCTCTGTCGAAAGCTTCGGGAAAGTTGGGGTCATAGGCGCTGGAGACATCCATGGAAAGAACATAAGAGTTAGCCATGGCCCGCTTCAGTTCGAGTTCGCTGTAGGAATCGGAGCTAAGTTCGATCACTTCTGCAAGGATATTTTCAAAAAATTTACCTTCCAGGCCGGTCGAACCGACGCTGCCGATCTCCTCTTTGTCCGCAAGGATACAAACACAAGTTCTGATGGGATCTTGGATATCGAAAATACCCTGCAAGGCGGGATAAGCGCAAACCCGGTCATCATGCCCGTAAGCGGCGATCATGCTGCGGTCAAAGCCCACATGGCGAGCCTTCCCTGCAGGAACGATCTCGATTTCGGCGCTCATGAAATCCTCTTCCTTAAGGCCGTATGTATCGTGCAATATCTTGATTGCGTTGAATTTCACTTTGGTTTTAATTTCTTCATCCTCAAACGGGATGTTGCCGACAATCACATTGAGCTGCTCTCCCGTGACGGCAAGAGCGGCGGTTTTTGCCATCTGGTCTGCGGCTAAATGCACAAGTAGATCGGAAACAAAAAACACAGGATCATCGTCGTTTTCACCGATGCTTACATCGATCCGGTTGCCTTCGGAGGTATAAATGACGCCGTGCATGGAAAGCGGCACAGCCGTCCACTGGTATTTTTTGATGCCGCCGTAATAATGCGTTTTCATCATGGCGAGATTGGCATCCTCATAAAAAGGAACAGCCTTCAAATCCAATCTGGGTGAATCGATATGCGCCGCGGTGATGTTCATTCCCTTGCTTAGCGGCGCTTGACCCATCACAAATAGGATCACGCATTTATTCTGATGATTATAAAAAAACTTTTCGCCCTTTTGAATTTTTTTGCCGGATGCGATCTGCTGCGCCAGATCTTGAAAGCCTTTTTCTTTGGCGCTGGCTACGGCTTCGGCAACGCATTCGCGTTCGGTTTTCGCCGCGTCTAAAAATTGCATATATCCTTTTGAAAATTCCAAGGAAGGCTGTTCATTTTCTTTCCAGGCCGATTTTCGTTCATAGCTGATAAGCTTGTTTAATTCTTTAATTTCCATTATTTGACTTCCCATACATTCATTGATTCTTCGATCTCGGAAGGCTCTTTCATAACGTCCGTGAGCACTTCGCATCCCTTTTCGGTGACGAGGACGTCGTCCTCGATACGAATGCCAAGATTATATTTTGCGATATAAAGGCCGGGCTCTACGGTGATGACATTGCCAACTTCCAGCGGTATCTGTTTATCAAATACATCATGCGTGTCAAGCCCCAGGGAATGGGAGACCCCGTGATAATAATATTCGGAGACTTCTTCCTCATCGCTGATAAGGCCGATTTCTTTGAGTTCTTTCGCATAGGTCGCAAGTACGATATCATTGAGCTGCTTGACGGTGACGCCGGGCTTAACCGCATCGATGACCGCCTTATTGGCTTTGAGCACGATATTATAGATTTGCAGCTGCCTTTCGGTAAACTTGCCGTTCACCGGGAATGTTCTTGTGATGTCGCTGTTATACCAATTGAGGCTGGACCCGCAGTCAAGAAGGATCATCTCACCGTCTTTGAGCATGCTTTTATTGGAAACATAATGCAAGGTAACTGCATTTTCGCCGGATGCGGCGATGGTGTTGAAGGCAGTCCTTCCGCCGTGCCGTTTAGTCACATATTCAAACGTTGCCTGTACCTCATATTCCTTGATGCCGGGTTTGATATGTTTGATGGTTTCTTCGATAGCCGCTTTAGCGATCCTTGCGGATGCCTTCATCGCATCGATCTCTTCCTTGGTTTTTACGCTTCTCATCGGCATCGTTAACGTCGAAAGATCCTTGATATCCAATTTGGGATAATTTTCCGCAAAATCGGCATAAAAAATTTGATTGATCGTTTTTGGAAGGCCGCGCTTGACCGCGTCAATATACAAAAAGCATTTGTCGAATTTGTCCTGCGAGACCGATGAAAAGATGATTTCATCCATCTCATCGATGTATTTCACGTTTTGTATGCCGCTGATCGAACGGCAATCGTCAACCGTAAGAAATTTACCTATCCATTTTTCCTTGAGCGGATCGACGCGCGGAATAAATAGCACCGAGGACGGAACATTGTCGCTTTTGCTCAGCAACAGTTTCATATTGGGATAATCGATGCCCGTGAAATAGAAAAAGTTGCGTTCCACTTCAAACGGATACTCGCCGTCCAAAGAGGCGTAGCAGGTGATTCCGCTGTGTATCAGAGCCATCGATTTATTGGGGATTTTTTTGAAAAATTCTTCTCTTCTGGTTATATAAAACTCTTTATTCATAAAATTTCCTCCGACGAATTTGCATAGAATACTATGATTATTGTTCAACCTATCATAACACATCGAATACAAAACTGCAAACTCAGCGGCCGGAAATTGGATAAAATTCACATAGAAAAAATGAAATAATTTAAGGCGGAACGGTCAATAATATTGGCGAGAGGTGATAATAAATGAATAAATCAGATAGCCCCAATAACAACAACAAAAACAACAATGACAAACAAAATCGCATGAAATCAGAAAATCAGAGAAACGAAAAATCAAGAAACGAAAAAAGCGAAAGCAACAAATCCAACAAATCATCAAAATAATAAACTTATCGGAACACCTTGTCAACGGACAAGGTGTTCTGATATTATATAAAGAATAATGATATAATCATATCTTATGGCCAAATCACTCTATGAGGAGTAATCATGAATAAAGTCACAATTTATACGATCAAAGGCTGCCCCTACTGCCGAAGAGCCAAGCAGCTGTTAAGCGACCGTAACATACCGTTTACCGAGCACGTATATAAATTCAACACGCCGCAGATGGATGAACTCATTTCAAGGACCCGGCATGATACTGTGCCGCAGATATTCATCGGATCAAAATTTATTGGCGGCTGCGATGAACTGGAAGTCTTGATCAACGCAAACCGCCTGCAAACATATTTAGGAAATTGAGACGTCGGAATGACGCCTCTTTTTTATATGGCTTTCGGAAGCTTTTTTGATATAGCTTTTTGAGTTATGAACATACAAATAAGTGATTTCATTGATCAGAATATAAAAATAAGACAGCTTGGAAGAAAAGATATAGACAAGAATCTCTTTATTGCGCTTAAGAGCGATATTTCTTAAATCGTTGGGACTGTATAGCCGGATCACTTTGGTTTTGAGCAGATTGACCGGCTTATCTATCTGCACAGCGTCCAGATGAATCAAACGGAGGTTGCGCTTATTTTCATCAAGCAGGCTATAGATAAAATTACACACAGCAGCCAGAAAAACAATCAGCGAAATGAATTTGACGCTTTGCTTGCCAATCACCGAATCGAAGCTGAAATCTTTATATAGGACGCTGCTGCGGGGCAAATAATTGATTTTAAGCATATTGCTGGCTGCCGAAACCGATGCGGTCTGCAAAAACTCCACCTGCTGTCCTTCCACTGTGCCTATCCCTTCCAAGGTAAGAATGATCTCGCCGGCCGATCGCGGAATATCGATCACAAATCCATCCGAATAAAGGGTGTTTCCCGCATCGGCTGTTACGTATAATGTTTTTAGTATGCTGTTTTCGCTGCCTTCCGTTAAAAGCATACGGCATCTGAGCGTTACCATGCCTTCAAAGAGCTGGTCCGTGCCTTCGAATTTAGAATTAAGCTGGCAGTACAGCTGATCGCCTTTAACGCTTTCCTGCGCTTCGGGAGCAAGCAATTCATTGGTTTGGGAAGCATTGTTGACTGCGTAAAGGCTGAAGGATGTTACAACGGTTGGATCAAAAATTTTCGTTTCGGCATTTTTATTAAACGCATAGATCGAAAGAAAAGCGATGCCGAATACAATCATCAAAATAAAAGAATAAAGCCTTTTTTTGCTTATATGTTTCGTATCCAAATAAAAAAACCTCCTGATCTATTCATACCGAATCGTATCAAAAAGGCTTCGAATAATTTGTAAAAACTTATTATTATATTCACGGAAACAAACTTTATGATCGATTTTGATCGGCGATGCCCAGCGCACGCTTTAACCGCTCGTTTATTATAAAATCTGTGCGCAGTTTTTCCCCTTCATGCTTCCCGTGAAAATCGCTGCCTGCCGTTACCAGAAGACCTTTACGAGCTGCAATTTCGCCGTAATGCTGTTCATCGGCTGTGTTATGTTTTTTATGATAGACCTCAATGCCCTGTATGCCCGCATCGATAACTTCAAAAACGATATCGTCGTTTTCGATCAATTTGGGATGCGCCAAAACGCTGACGCCTCCGCTGCGGTGAATAAGATCGATCGCCTGCGAAACCGTTAAACCGGCCTTTTCTACATAGCAGATGCAGCCGTCGCTGAGGTAACGTTCAAAGGCTTCCTTTATATTAACGACATATCCTTTTTCCATCATGGTTTTGGCGATATGCACGCGGCCGATGGCTCCCTGAGCATGATTGGCAACTTCTTCGTATGTAATTTCCATTTGATGCTCTTTTAACTTACTGAGCAGATTTCGGCAGCGCCCGATCCTGTCCGATCTGAGCTGCAGCAGACGTTCATTAAGCAGCGCATCCCGGATATCGATTTGATAACCCAAAATGTGCACGTCTTTGCATTGATAACGGCAGCTGAGTTCAAGGCCATAAACAAGGCGTATCCCATGCTCTTCGGCAAAAGATATGACACCGTCGGTATATGCTTCTATACTGTCGTGATCGGCAAAAGAAATAACGGAAAGGCCGGCCGATTGCGCGGCAAGGATAAGCTGCTGCGGCGTCAGGCTGCCGTCAGAAGCAGTGGTATGGATATGAAGGTCCGCAAATTGATTATTCATTGGTTCCACGCAGTATCTCTTGGATTTTTTCGATCGGCATCGTATAAAGGGTATTGCAGAAATGACAGCGAAGCTCGATCGATTTACCTTCCGCTATGATATCTTCCAATTCTTCTTTTCCCAAAGCCGTCAGCACTTTGATTATTTTTTCTTCTGAACAATTGCATATATAATTTACTTCGATGCTCCGAGTAATTTCATAGGGCATTCCGCCGAAAATCTCTTCTGCTATTTTCAATTCATCATAACCTTCCAGCAGCATCTGCGTAACGGATTTGATCTGCGCTGATTTGTTTTCGAGATAAGAGATCATCTCATCGCCGCAGTCGGGCATCAGCTGTACGATAAAACCGCCTGCCGCCGCCACGCTGTAATCCTTAAGCACAAAAACGCCGAGCGAAACGATGGACGGCGTTTGTTCGCTTTTTGCAAAATAATAGGCAAAATCCTCGGCGATCTCACCGCTCGGAAGCTCAACCTGTCCGACATAGGGCTGTTTTAAGCCGATGTCTTTAATGACGGAAAGGCTGCCGCTGCCGACGACACGGCGCACATCCAGCTTTCCCTTTTCGTTGAGATAGATTCCCGTTGCGGGGTTGAGTATTTCGCATTTTATATTCCCGTTTCGATCCGCCGTAGCCGTTATTCTTTTGATCTCCCCGTCACCCTTAACTGTAACGGTTAAAAGATTGTCGTCGTATTTGAGCATGGCCCCCATCAGCGCCGTACCGGTAAGCACTCTGCCTGCAGCCGCTGCGGCTGTGGGCGTAGTCTGATGAAGCTCATTCATTTTTTCAACGGCTTGCGTCGTAACGGCAATATAAAAACGGACGGGATGATCCGTAAGCGTGCAGCATATGATTTTGTCCATAGTGTTCCTTTCTGATATCCGATAGGGCTATTATAGCAGATTTTACTCAAAAATACAGTTTTCCGGCGCAATCCTTTACGGTATTTTAACCGAAATTATTTTATTTAAGCGTTGTTGACTGTATAATAGAAAAAGGACAACCGGCGGAGGTAAAAATGCTTAAATTTCTCAGACGTATCAGCAGGATATTATTATTTATCGTTGCAATCTTATTGGTGATCAACCTCTTGCCTCCGACGGACGCGATCGCAATCAACCCGTTCATGAAATCCGGCAATACCGTTCTTGTGGCATCCGATTCCGGTTGCGGGACGCTTTACCCTCATAATGTCATGGCCTCCTTTAACGCGGCTTCTTCATTCGGCGTAATGTATTTTTCCCTGGGCCTTGTGATGACGTCGGATGAACAATTGATCATTGCCGATCAGGATGATTTAGGCGTCTATACAAACACCGCAGGGAAAATTTCGGAAGCCACTTATGACAGCATCAAGGATTTAAACTTCGCCTATCAGTTTAAGGACGCATCCGGCGCCTATCCCTATCAATCGCAGATACTTCGCTGCGTAACCATCGAACAGCTTTTTGACAGTTTTCCCTATTCCAATTTTATCATCAAGATCAATATGGAAGGAGAAAAAGCAGAAAGGGCAGCCGTGCTTTTATGCGAACAGATCCGATTAAGTCAGCTTTCAACAAGAATAGTAGTCAAGGGAGAGCCGAACATCCTTGAATATGTCCGTGAGCAGACGAATGTCAATGTATTGAGCGCTCCCGTACAGAATGAAATCAACCGATATGACAGTTTCAGAAAAATATTCATCAGCAACCTGTACAGAAATGTTGATTTCCAGTATGTGGAAATATCCACGCAGGATGTCAACTTCTTTACCAAGGGTCTTATCAAATCGCTTCAAAAAAGAAATATCAGCGTCTTTATGAACGATGTAAATACGGAGGAAGATTACCAAACCGCCTTAAAAGTGGGCGTTGACGGCGTCATCTCCGATAATCCCGATTTGATCCTAAAATTGATCGCAACGGATGGAAGCGATATTGACAATACCGAGAATAACGATAAGAATAAATAGAATAATCTATAAAAAAAACAGATATGCCGAATGCGGCATACCTGTTTTTTTATTCCCAACTGAATTTCACATCGATGTTAAATTCATCACGCACGGCAGTCAGCGCTTTTCGGTTTTCGGCATTTAACGGAACACCGGTCTTACTTCTTTCCAGAAAGGCCAAATATTCTTTTTCTCCTGCCGTGTAGATGCGTTCCTCACCTTGCGCTTTTTGAGAAGCTCTCAGCGTCCTGAGGATATCGCCCGATGTTTTTTTGAATTTATCCGCTTCGATGAATTTATCGATATCGATTGCGATAAAAAAATGTCCTAGATGATACGGCTTTTTATTTCCGCTTTCATCAACATTTGTCAACGCCTTTAAAAAAGCGCCGGCTTGCAGCGCCGAGGATAAGACTTCAACCACGACGGCATAGCCGTAGCCCTTATAACCCGCCAGTTCTTCTCCTATGCCTCCGAGCGGAGCAAGCGCGCAGGTGCCTTCGTCAAATCCCTTCAGCGCGATATCCGGATCGGTGACCGGATTGCCCATAGGGTCGATGACCCAGCCTTCCGGCATTTGCTTTTTGATCCGGCTGTAATGCTCGATCTTTCCGCGCTGGGTAATGGAAGTCGCGCAGTCGATCACAAAAGGGAAATCCTCATCCGTCGGAAAACCGATGGTCAGCGGATTGGTACCCATCATATTTTCCACGCCAAAGGTAGGAGCGATCGAGGGCCGCGCGTTGGTGCCTGTGATGCCGATCATGCCGTTATCGGCTGCCATGATGCTGTAATAGCCGGCGATGCCGTAATGGGTGGAGTTGCGGACAACGACCATGCCCAACCCATACATTTTTGCCTTATCGATGGCCATCTGCATGGAGCGTCGGGCAATGACCTGTCCCATGCCGTCATGCCCGTCGACAACTGCCGTTGCCATGTAATCTTTAACCACTTCAAATTGCGTAACGGGATTCTGGATGCCAGCCTTGATGCGGTCAATGTAGATCGGCTTAAACCGCCCTACGCCATGAGAATCGATGCCGCGCTTATCAGATTCGATGAGTACCTTTGCGCATATATCGGCATCCGCCTCAGGCACGCCGATGGCGGCGAATGAATCCTTCATGAATTTTTCGAGTTTATCAAACGTTTCGTAATACGTATCCTGCATAATTCACCTCTGTTGGTTTTTTTTATTTTAACCTATGCAGCGTTCATTTACAAGAAAAGGTTATGTATAAAAAAGATTCAACTTTTTAAAGTTGAATCTTTGATAAGCAAGTACTGAATTTATTTCGCATCATCCAAAAACGAAGGCCAGGTATATCCGCCGCTCGGGGGCTTAGTTGATCCGCCCTGATCATTTCCGCCCGGGATATCTTTAGGGGGCTTGCTGGAATTAAAGCCAGTCGCAATAACGGTGACCTTGATTTCTTCGTCCAGATTGGGATCGATGCAGGCTCCGAAAATGATGTTTGCATCCGGATGCGCTTCCTGACGCACGATCTCTGCGATCTTTTCAATTTCGAACAAGGTGAGCTGTTCTCCGCCCATAATATTGATGAGGACGCCTGTTGCGCCGTCGATACTGGTTTCCAATAGAGGACTCTGGATAGCCTGCTTGGCCGCTTCGCTGGCTTTATCGCTGCCGGTTCCGAAGCCCATGCCCATATGGGCCATGCCTGCGTCTTTCACAATCGTTTTAACATCGGAGAAATCCAGATTGATGAGGCCGGGGGTAGCGATAAGATCGGTTATGCCTTTGACGCCCATCAAAAGAACATCATCCGCCATTTTAAAGGCTTCTTTAAACGTTGTGTTTTGATTAGCCATCTGCAATAACCGGTCATTGGGGATCACCACCAATGCGTCGACAAAATCCTTGATGAGCTGAATGCCTAGATCGGAATTGATCTTTCGAACTTTTCCTTCAAAGGAAAAAGGCCGCGTAACAACGCCGATGACCAGAAGTCCCATGTCTTTGGCTATTTTTGC
>DAITPG010000084.1:0-916 GCA_036833715.1 Eubacteriaceae bacterium
TAGCGTTTCCGCCGAGAACACCGATGTTGGATAAAGCGATGAATGCGATCAAAAGACCGTAGATGCCCTGTGTACCGGGAAGCAATTGAAGGATCAAAACTTTAGCGAATTTGGAAGGATCTTCCGTAACGACACCTGAAGCCGCCTGACCAGCCAGACCAACTCCTTTTGCAGAACCTGCGCCTGCGCAAAATGCAGCCATAACTGCACCCAATAATGCTAATACAAGACCAAAACTCATGATATTTCTTCCTCCTTGATTTGATAGTATTCTGATTTTACGGCGAAAGGTTCAAATACTCTTCCTCCGCCTTCATAAAATTTACCGAAAAATTCTACGAATTGAAGTCTGTTTGTGTGAACATAAGCGCCCAATAAGCTGATCCCTATGTTAAACAAGTGTCCGAATATAAATACGGCTACAAATACGATGACGCCGAAAGCCGAATTGCCGCCCATGCTGCCCATCTGGTTGAGCACCGATGCGATTACGCCGGTAGCCAAGCCGAGAGCAAGAAGTCGGGAATAAGACAACACGTCGCTGAGATAACCGGTAACATTGTATAAGCCGTACAGACCTTTTAACAGACGTTTTCCCCAGCTTCTGGATTCTCGTCCGGCTGTAAGGATGATACCGAGCGCGGATGCGCCGGCCAAATACGGCAACGCTGTGTTTACCGCGGCGGGGAATTTAATGGAAAGCTGAGAAATGGAACGGAACATTTCACTGGGCAGCAGGATCATGATAAGGCTGGTCAGCAAAACATACCAAAATACCACATCGTAAATGGCGTCCGCGATTCTTTTGGCCTTTAACATTTGATAAAGCTGAATGCCCAGACCGAAGAACAAATGAACAACACCGACGCCCATTGCGAATACCAGCATTTTCATCGGGTCTTTGATCGGTATAAAC
>DAITPG010000084.1:926-9145 GCA_036833715.1 Eubacteriaceae bacterium
ATAGGGGCGGTATTGAAACCTGATGACCGAAAAATGTTTTTGAGATCACATCGACAGCATCTCCGAAATAACTGCTGAACATCACTCCCCAAAAAACCGTGGACAGTCCGCAGAAAAAGAAAAGGCTGAGGAAATTTTTCATTCCGGGTTTCATGTTTTTGAATTTTAAGAGCAGAAGTCCGCAGCCGATGACCATAAGAAGTCCGTACCCTGCGTCCGAAAGCATCATACCGAACAGAAAATAGTAGAAATAAGACATAATGGAAGTCGGGTCGATCTCTCCTCTGTGGGGAAGGCCGTAGGATTCGAGAACGCTTTCGACCGGTCTTGAAAAACCGTTGTTTTTAAGAAGCACCGGCACATCTTCGTCTTCGTCCGGTTCCGCATATTCGATGGCAATATCGAACCGTTTATTGAGGGCTTCATCCAGCTTGGCAACAGCTTTCACCGGAACGTAGCCCGTTAAAACAAATGTGCGGCGGGATTGCAGCAAATGGCCGATGATGCCGTATTTTTCGGCGCGGATCTTGTAATAGTCGATAGTAAACATAATTTCCTGTTTAAAATCGCCGTATTTTTTGATCTCTTCTTCGGCTTTGGCAATATTCTGATTGCATGCGGTCCATTGCGCTTCATATTCTTTTTTCAGTTCAGCCGGTGAAACATTCGCCGGCGAAGAGGGATACGTAAAGGCTATGGATCTGAGAGCATCTTCCATTACGGAAGCCTGGTTGCGTCTGCATAAAACCATTACACAGGTCTGCTCTTTGGAAACACTGACGATCTCGACATTGAAAGCCTCAATTTCGGGAGCTTGCACAGCGATCTTAGCATACACATCTTCCAGCGACAGTACAGTAGGGAAAGAACCTATAAATGCTGCCGTCATTTTTGTGCCTTTGAAATTCATCGGCATATCAAGCGGCATCCAAGGTTGGAGCGATTCGATCTGAGCATTTATTTTAATGATATTCGCTTTGTTCTCGGCGATCTCTTTGGACAATTCCAAAATACGATAAACCTGTTTCATCCGATCATCGCAAACATCGCAAAGCTCATAATATTTACTTACAGATATCGAACTTCTGCCTTCCAGTCCGGCAAACATTGATTTTTTTTCGGGAACATAACTTTCTAAAATTCCGAGCGCCTGAACAGCGGCATCCGAGTTTTTATCGAATACAGCCTGAGAAGCGGACATGTCGGTCTTTTGAAAAACGCTGTCCTCCTGCATCACATCAGAAATTTCGACTACGCCGCGACGCTGTAAACTGTCCAAAATCAGTTTACGGTCTTTTCTTAATCCGCATATGCTGATGCGCTGCATTTGCAACACTGCCATAAAACAACTACCTCCTTTGCATAAAAATAGAATGTTGAAATATATAAAGATTATGTAAACCTTTACATTTTAAAATGAGGTCAGAGTACTTCCGACAGAATCAGCTTGACAGCTTCCGGTTCATTCGCTTTTGAGCTCGCTTTTAAACTCTCGATTTCTTTGACAACGCTTTCAAGCGCTTCTTTCATCATAGTTTCTCCGTCAATTTTTGCCTTTGCCAATGCAGCTTCAGCCTGTTTGGCTGCCTCGCTTGTTAAAGACGCGATCATTGCATCCGCTTCGGTTTGAGCCTGTCGAAGAATCGTTTCGCTTTCGCTGACAGCAGATTTTTCAATTTGCTCGGCACTTATTTCTGCCTGACGGATTGCCTGGATCATTTCTTGTGCCATCTTCTTTATCACCACCATTTTCTAATTTTTTACAACGTTAAATCAATCGAAAATCGAATAACCAAAATTTTATCCATTCAATATTTTTTGTAGTAATACGCTAAAATATGCGGATTGTATTAAAATAACAAGAAAGAAATGGGTTGTAAAACAGAAAAAATATCAGGACAATATTCGATTATTGTGCAAAAAACAAAAGATTCAACGATGCTTTTGATTTTCGGGTTGACGAATTTACGTGCACCAAAAATTAGTTTTATTCTACAATAAAAACGCAAAACATTCAATGATAATTGACACGATTTTCTAATATTTAGTACTTAAACATGGCTATAACCTTACTTTTTATCTGTATTTAATAAAATAATTTAATAAAGATAGGTTTAATCAAAATTGCCGTATTTAATTTGAAATCATGCTGTTATCATCAATTTTGCGTTCTGATCGACATTTTTGTATAAATTATTCGGAAACATATTTTACAACTTCAATACCCGCTTCATCCAAAAGATCCAAAGCCAGCTTATCAGGATAGTCGCCCTTGAAGATGATCTTTCTTATGCCCGCATTGATGAGCATTTTGCTGCAAAGCACGCACGGAGAATGCGTTATGTAAATTTCGGCGCCTTCGATGCTTACGCCGTGGGAAGATGCCTGAATAATTGCGTTTTGTTCGGCATGGATCCCTCTGCAGAGCTCGTGGCGTTCGCCGGAGGGTATCGCATACTTTTCTCTTAAACACCCGACCTGCTCGCAGTGAAAAATGCCTTTGGGCGCTCCGTTGTAACCGGTGGACAATATCTGTTTATCCTTTACGATAATTGCCGCAACCTGCCTTCTTAAGCAGGTGGAGCGCGTTTTGATGACTTCCAACAGATCCATAAAGTACTTGTCCCATTCGGGTCTCATAAACACACCTCAATTCTATGATTTATTTGGTTCCGAAAAGCCTGTCCCCCGCGTCTCCCAAACCCGGGATAATGTACATTTTATCGTTCATTTTTTCATCATACGCAGCCGCGTAGATGTCGATATCGGGGTGTGCTTCCTTTAGGGCCTTAATACCCTGTTCGGACGCGATCAGGCACATGAATTTAATGTGTTTGGCGCCTTTTTCCTTTAGAAAATCAATGGCCGCAATGCCGCTTCCGCCCGTTGCGAGCATGGGATCCAGAACGATGACCAGAGTGGAATCGATATCCGAAGGCAGCTTGCAGTAATAAGGAACGGGTTCCATGGTTTCGTGATCTCTGTACAGGCCTATATGCCCTACTTTCGCGTTCGGCAGAAGATTGAGCATTCCGTTGACCATGCCCAGCCCGGCGCGCAGGATGGGAACGATGCTGATCTTGTCTTCCTGCAGGCGTTTGACGGAGGTTTCGCACATCGGGGTCTTGATATCCACTTCCGTAAGTTCCATATCGCGGGTGACTTCATATGCCATCAGCATGGCGATTTCGCTCACCAGCTCGCGAAACAGTTTATGGTTGGTATTTTCGTCTCTTATGATACCGATTTTATGCTGGATAAGCGGATGGTCAAAAATCATTACTTTGCTCATTCTTTTACTTCCTTATTATTTTTATAATTGCCGATCTTATCGATTCTTCTTTGGTGCCTGCCTCCGTCAAAAGTTTCGTTCAAAAAGATTTCCATGATCTCTTCGGCAATGGCAACGCCCGTGATCTTTGCGCCCAGCGCCAGTATATTGGCGTTGTTATGCCTTCTGGACATCCTTGCGCTGTACGTGTCGGTACAGTGAGCGGCGCGGATGCCGTCCACCTTATTGGCCGCAATGGAAATACCCACACCCGTGGAGCAGATCAAAACACCGAATTCGCATTTGCCGGCGGCGACATATTCGCCGACTTCAAAAGCGTAATCTGGATAATCTACGCTTTCGGGTGAATTGGTACCGAAATCGATGAATTCGTACCCTCTTTCCTCAAATTGCTTCTGCAGGTACGCTTTTAGGTCGTAACCGCCGTGATCGCAGCCGATCGCTATTTTCATATTTCCTCCTGAATATCTGTATGAATTAATTTTTGCATCATTCGATTGATACAGTCTTTGATTTCTATAAATATTTTGGCGTACAGTGCCAAATCTCCTCCGTAAGGGTCGGAGATATCCGAATATTCTTCGGGTTTAAGGCTGAAAGAATAGGCGCGAAGCGTAGAAACTCTTTTATCTGTTTCGGGAAAATGAAAAAGAATCTCCTGTCTGTGCGCCTGCGTCATCGTAAGGATCATATACGCATCCCAAAGCATTGCCTCATCCGCCTGCCGGGCTCGGTGCTCCGACAGATCGATGCCGTTGTCCCTGCATACCTGCAGGCTTTTGGGATTGGCTCCGCTTTCATAGGCCACGGAAAGTCCGGCCGATGCCGCTTCATATTGATCGGCAAGACCATGCTCTTTGAGGGCTTTGCGCAAAATCGCTTCCGCCATCGGGCTTCGGCAGGTATTGCCCGTGCAGATGAATACTATTTTTTTCTTCAAGTGATTGTTTCCTTCCGGATCGGAACTTTATTTAAATCAACGATTTCGTCAGCCGCTTTAAAAAGCCTGTTCAAATAAGCTTCTCCGAGATCGGCTTGATCAGTACACATCACATAAATGATTTGAATGCCGAGATCGTCGCATGTACGCAAATGGGAAAATAACCGATTAGCGCTTTCGGCGGGCCTGTCCTTATCCCCAATCGAAAAAACATGCGTACAAATCACCTCACTGCGCATATCCTCAAACACCAGCGCGCCCGATGCTTCGTTTAAGGCTTGGGTTTGAGCGTTAATATAATCGATCCCCTGCCGCTCGTTACCGAGCAGCGCAACCACCCTGCCCTCCGGCTTATAGTGCCGGTACTTCATCCCGGGTGATTTCGGACATTCCGCTTCGGAAGTATGGGCAAAATCCAATCGGACAAGCAACGCGATCTTTTCGCTGCTTAAGCCGCCGGGACGCAGTATGCGGACGGGATCAACCGAACAATCAATGACCGTGGATTCGATGCCGATCTCGCAGCTGCCCGCTGTAAGGATCACATCGACTTTGCCCGTCATATCGTCGATCACATGCTTTGGCTGCGTCGGCGACGGGCGGCCCGAAATGTTGGCGCTGGGCGCGGCGATCGGAGTGGCGCAGGCTTTGATAAAATCGAGCGCGTATGGATTGCCCGGCATACGGACGGCAACCGTATCGAGCCCTGCGGTAACGGCTGAAGGAACACTGTCTTTCTTTTTTAAAATAAGCGTGAGCGGCCCCGGCATAAACGCGCGGATGAGCTTGCCGGCAGCTTCGCTGATCTCGGAGGCCAGAGAATTTATTTGCGAAAGATCCGAGATATGCACGATAAGCGGATTATCGGAAGGCCTGCCCTTTGCTTCGAATATCTTTTTGACTGCGCTTTCATTAAAGGCGTCCGCTCCGATGCCGTACACGGTTTCGGTCGGAAAAACAACCAGACCGCCGTCTTTTATGGTTTGTGCGGCATCGGAAATGGCCGGTTCGTAAGCCGACGCGATTGTCAGATCATATAGCTTTGTATTCATTATGGTAATATTTTCTTTTCTTTATATTAGTCCAGATAATATTATACCAAAAATAAATCCTATTGTAACCGAAAATCCCGAAAATTTTCTGTCATATAAGCGATTGGCGTTGGGGATCAGCTCCGACGCGCAGATGGTCATCATCGCACCGCCGGCCATGCCCAGACAGGCTCCGATCACGTTGCTGTTGATATTGCCCGCGATAATGCCGATCAGCGCGCCGATCCCTGTCGGGATGCCTGAAATGGCGGCGTAGATCGCGATGCGGATGGGCTTATATCCCCTGCCCATCAAGGAAGCTGCGATTGCCGCGCCCTCGGGTATGTCGTGCAGGGTAATGATTACCGCCATTCCGATGCCGAGCGCCGAATTGAGCGCCATGGTTGAGCCGATGGCAAGGCCTTCGGGGAAATTGTGTGCCGCGACGGCAAAGGTAAGAAGGAGAGCTCTGCCGAAACGGGGGATTTTGCCCTTTTTCTTGCTTTTTTCTTCCACCGCTTCAAGTACGGTATCCAGCAGATTGACCGCCATAGCCCCGATCAGCACATAAATGCACACATCCGTAAACGAGCTGAATTGAAAAGCTTCGGTCAGCATATCGAAGCAGACGATGGCGATCATCATGCCGGCAGAAAGGCCGTATGCAAAACTTAGGAAGCGGTTTGACGGATTTTTAAACAAAAAAGACAGGGCGCCGCCGAGTCCCGTTCCCAGCACGCCAGCGGCCATCCCTATAGTCAATGGTGTAAACGTATTCATTTTAACCCTCCGATGCCTATTACTTATTTTTATTCGGCGAAGCCTTCAATCATGAAGATAATCGAAGAAATATATTGTCGATATTAAGAAAAAAGTATATATTTTCAAATTCATATTTGACATTCACTAATTAATTTGCTAAGATAAAAACATCTTAAACAATCAATTTAAATTCTCTCTTATTCTTAAATCCTTGATTAATCCAATGAAGTTTTATGTCAAATCCAAAAAAATTGCTTTGCCATCTGCTTTATTTGCCGTTAATTTAAGATAAAATTTCACCATCGATTTCGGAGGTACATTTTGGATAAAGACTTATCCGAGCTGTCGCTGCCCCAGCTGAAGGCGGAAGCGAAAAATCTCGGACTTGAAAAAATCAGCAAATTTAATAAGCAGGAATTATTGGAAGCGATTACAGAAACAAAAACGGCCACCGATAAAAAGTATTCGAAGCTGAAGGATTCCATTGATGACAGCATTGAAATGAGCGGCATCGTTCAGATACTGCCGGAGGGCTTCGGATTTTTAAGGACACCCGATATGAAATCGCCGGAGGAGTATGTTTATGTATCCGCTTCGCAGGTGCAAAAATTCAAACTCTTAAGCGGTGATCAGATCAGAGGCAAAGTGCGGCCTCCCAAAGAAACCGAAAAATACTTTGCCATGCTTTTTATAGAAGAAGTCAACGGCCGTCTGACCGAGGATATCTTATCGGAAGAAAAGCAGATCATGTCGATGGGCACCGAACGGGACATGTCGGTGTATGAAAAATCACATCAAGGTATTTTGGAAACCAATTCCGAAGGCTTCGGCTTTTTGCGTACAAATAATTATATGTCCGGCGACGGCGATATTTACGTTTCTCCTTCACAAATCCGAAAATATAAACTGCGCACGGGCGATCTGGTTCAGGGAAGGATCCGCATATCCAATGAAAACGAGCGTTATGACGCTCTGCTGTATGTGGAAAAGGTCAACGGACGCGTTCCCGAAACCGTCGTCAACCGTCCCGAATTTGAGAAGCTGGTACCGATTTTCCCGGATGAACGCATTACACTGGAGACCACGACCAATACGGTATCCACCCGTATCCTGGATGTCTTCGCTCCGGTAGGCAAAGGACAGCGCGGTCTTATTGTGGCCGCTCCCAAAGCCGGCAAAACGATACTGCTCAAGCAGATCGCAAACGCCATCCGATTAAACCACCCCAAGATCAAGCTGATCATACTGCTGATCGACGAGCGTCCGGAGGAAGTCACCGACATGCAGCGAAGCATCACGGCGGACGTGGTGTATTCGACCTTTGACCAAAAGCCGATGAACCATATCAAGGCGGCGGAGATCGTTTTGGAACGCAGCAAGCGTCTGGTGGAGCTGGGCGAAGATGTGGTGATTTTAGTGGACAGCATCACGCGTTTCGCCAGAGCCAGCAATCTGGTGGTTCCTGCTTCGGGCAGAACGCTTTCGGGCGGTCTTGATCCCGAAAGCCTGTATTTTCCAAAGAAGTTTTTCGGCGCGGCGCGCAACATTGAAAACGGCGGTTCGCTGACGATACTGGCCACGGCGCTTATTGATACGGGCAGCCGCATGGACGATATGATCTATGAAGAATTCAAGGGCACGGGCAACATGGAGATTCATCTGGAGCGCGAGCTTGCGGAAAGCCGCATCTACCCCGCCATGAACATCCTGCGTTCGGGCACAAGGCGCGAAGATTTGCTGCTTGCGGAAGATGAGATCACGGCGGCGTTCGGCATCCGTAAAGCGCTTAGTAATCTGGGCGTAAGCAATTTTGCCGACACGGTGATCCAAAACATGTCCAAAACAAGATCAAATAAAGATTTTGTGAATATGATCATAAAAAACTACTTAAATAAATAAAAAAATATTTGCTTATTCAAATGTCTGCTGTTATAATAGAATGGCTGAAATCATAATCCTAACAGGATACGCAATAGATCATGAAAGAGGTGAATTAGGTGAGACAAGGAATCCATCCGAATTATAAAAAATGCAAAGTTACCTGCGCATGCGGAAATACCTTTGAAACCGGCTCAACAAAAGACGAAATCAGAGTTGAAATTTGTTCTGCCTGCCATCCTTATTTTACAGGCAAACAGAAACTTGTTGACACGGGCGGCAGAGTCGGCAGATTCAAAAAGAGATACGAAAACAA
>DAITPG010000085.1:0-9140 GCA_036833715.1 Eubacteriaceae bacterium
GCATGGCCGCCGCGCCATCACCGTCAACGGATCCAAAGTTTCCGTGACCATCCACCAGCGGATAGTTGATCGAAAAATCCTGCGCCATTCTTGCCATGGAATCGTAGATGGCGCTGTCGCCGTGCGGATGGTATTTACCCATAACATCCCCTACGATACGCGCGCTTTTTCTTGTCGGCTTATCGGCCCTTAACCCCAGCTCTTCCATCGCAAAAAGAATTCTTCGATGGACAGGCTTCAAGCCGTCGCGTACATCGGGCAGCGCTCTTCCGACGATTACGCTCATTGCGTAGTCGATATAGGATTTTTCCATTTCATCGACGATATCGACCTGTTGTACCCCTTTATTGTTTTCCAAAAAATTATCGCTCATTTATCTGCACCTTAAATATCAAGATTTTTGACCCTTCCCGCGTTTTCGGTGATGAATTCTTTTCTGGGCTGAACCTGGTCTCCCATCAGCACTGAAAATATCTCATCGGCATGGATCGCATCATCGATATTGACTTGCAGCAAGGTTCTGTTGTCGGGATTCATCGTCGTATCCCAAAGTTGTTCTGCGTTCATTTCACCCAAGCCTTTGTAACGCTGCAAATCGGTTCTTTCCCGCCCGATCTCCGTATAAATCGTTTCAAGCTGTTTTTCCGTATAGCAGTAACGGATGTCTTTGCCCTTTTGAACTTTGTATAAGGGCGGCTGTGCGATATAAATATACCCGTTTTCAATCAGCCCGCGCATGTATCGATAAAAAAAGGTAAGCAGCAGCGTGCGGATATGGGCGCCGTCGACGTCGGCATCGGTCATGATTATGATCTTATGATAGCGCGCCTTATCGATATCGAATTCATCGGCGATCCCCGTACCGAAAGCGGTGATCATGGAACGGATCGTATCGGTCACCAATATCCTGTCCAGTCGGGCTTTTTCAACGTTCAGTATTTTTCCGCGCAAAGGCAGTATAGCCTGGATCTTGGGATTGCGCCCCTGTTTGGCAGAGCCTCCTGCGGAGTCTCCTTCTACAATGTAAATCTCACAGAATGCGGGATTCTTTTCGCTGCAATCCGCAAGCTTTCCGGGAAGCGCCGCGCTTTCCAGCGCGCTTTTTCTTCTGACCAATTCTTTGGCTTTTTTTGCGGCCGCTCTTGCGCGCGTTGCCAAAATTGCCTTATCCAGGATCAATTTGGCATCCGAAGGGTGCTCTTCCAGATAAGCCGTCAGGTTTTCGCCGACAATCTGATCGACAACGCCTCTGACTTCCGGATTTCCCAGTTTGGTTTTAGTCTGGCCTTCAAATTCGGGATTTTTAACTTTTACGCTGATGATGGCCGTAAGCCCTTCGCGGATATCTTCGCCGCTTAAATTTTCTTCATTATCCTTTAAAAAGTTATATTTTCGGGCGTATGCGTTGATGCAGCGCGTCAGTGCGGTCTTATATCCGTTGACGTGCATGCCGCCTTCGGTGGTATTGATATTGTTTGCGAAAGAAAATACGCTTTCGCTGTAGCTGTCGGTATATTGCATCGCAACTTCAAGCTCGCATACATCGGCAATTTTCTCAAAATAAATCACATTGGTATTGAGCGCTTCCTTGCCTCTGTTGAGATATTCCACATACGAAATCAATCCGCCGCTGTAGCAGAAGGATTCCTCATGGATCTCTTTATCGCGTTCGTCCTTCAGCGTTATTTGAAGCCCCTTGTTTAAAAAGGCCAGTTCACGCAAACGGTGCCTTAAAGTATCATAGGAATATTCGATTTCATGAAAAATTTCACCGTCTGCTTTAAAAGAAATGGTGGTGCCTGTCTTTTTTGTTTTGCCTACTACCTCAAGGGCTTTTTCGGGCTTTCCGCGGTGATAGGTCTGCTCGAATATTTCTCCGTTTTGATAAACTTTAACGTTCAGCCATTCGCTGAGCGCGTTAACGACCGAAACACCAACGCCGTGTAAACCGCCCGAAACTTTGTAGTTTTCATTATCGAACTTTCCCCCTGCATGCAGCATGGTGAGCGCGACTTCAAGCGCGGATTTTTTCTGCTGTTCGTGCATGCCTGTAGGGATTCCCCTACCGTCGTCGATGACGGTAATGATATCGTTGGGCTGCATTAACACTTGGATATTTTTACAGTAACCGGCGAGCGCTTCGTCTACGCTGTTGTCGACGATTTCATATACAAGATGGTGAAGACCGCTTTTGCCGGTTGAGCCGATGTACATCCCCGGCCTTTTTCTGACGGCTTCAAGCCCTTCCAATACTTTGATACCGCTGGCATCGTAATGATTCGAGTTGTTGTTGGTTGCCATTCGTTCCTATCATTCCTTTCCGTTGTTCCGACAGCGTCGGAATTATCGCTCGGTTTTTTGCCGTTCAATTCTTTTTTTAACTGTGCCGTTTACTACGGTAAAAACCGTAGCATCCTTTTGGCATTCTATAAAATCGCTGTTTACGCAGGTAATGAAGGTCTGCACCCCGTCAAGCATCTTTAGGATCATTTCCTGACGCCTGTCGTCCAGCTCGCTCATAACATCATCCAGCAAAACAATGGGCTTTTCTTTGTTTTTTTCATAATAGATATCGATCAGCGCAAGTTTCATGCAAAGCGCGATGCTGCGCTGCTGTCCCTGCGAAGCGAACTTCCTAGCGGACATCTTATTAAGCAGTATGTTGATATCGTCATGGTGAGGGCCTATGGATGAAAAGCCTGTCCGCAGATCGGTTTCTCGAGACTCCGTCAAAACCTTTTTATATTGAGCTTCAATATCCGGTTTTGCACCCTGCTCAAATATATTGGAAATATAGGATAAACTCAGCTGCTCGTTTCCGCCGCTGATCTGTGAATAAAGCGAGCTTAATTTCTTTTCAAACTCTTTCAAAAATAAAATGCGGTACTTGATGACTGTGCTTCCGTAAGAAATAAGGTGTTCATCATAAACATCCAGCAGGCTTTTGGCAGAGGGAGCATATTCCTTAAGCACAGTGTTTTTTTGTTTTAACACTTTTGTATAGGCGCCAAGAGCTGCGGCATATTTAGGAGCCACCGATTGAATCGCGTCATTGATGAAAACCCTGCGCTCGGCAGGCCCTTCTTTGATTAAGCGGAGATCATCCGGGCTGAAAAAAATGAGCGCAAAATTCCTAGTGAGCTCAACTCTTTTTTTAACGGTTTCTTCATCGATGGTATATGTTTTTTCTGCCGCAAGATTCATTTTAACATTGTACTGCGTTTGATCGTCATAGATAACATGAATTTCGGTATCCGCCTGCTGATATCCGTTGGATATAAAATTGTCAATTACGTTTTCTCTATGAGATTTGCCTGTCAAGGTTAAGTAAATGCCCTCGATCGTATTGGTTTTGCCCTGGCCGTTTGCGCCAACCAATATATTGAATTGAGGATTAAGCTCCATATCCGCAGCGGCGATATTACGGAAATTATCGATTTTTACATGTTTGATATACATTGTTCCGCTCCCGGCAGCCGGCTTGCAAGGCAGTTGCGATTCATTGAAACAAAAAGTAAATAATTAACGAAAATATGAGCTGCCAGCGTATGTATTCATTATAGCACAAACTTAACGTAAATGCATTATAATGTGATATTTTAGGAATTTTTTTCGTCTTTTCTCGGGGTATGTGCGGCCTTGATTTTTCGCGCTATAATTTACTACAGAGCTTGTAGCGTATTTAATTTAATATGACAGGTATTTATAAAATTAAAAATCAGATAAATCTTGCTTTACGGACAGGATTCAACAAAAAAACGACCTTTTTCAAGATCGTCTTTTGATTACATGATTTCAAGCGTCACATGCTTGTCGTCTTTTGTTGCGGAAGCCTTAATGACGGTTCTGATGGCTTTGGCAATTCGGCCCTGTTTGCCGATCACTTTGCCCATATCCTCGTCCGCAACTTTCAGCTTCAAGATGATGTTGTCCTTTTCCTTCGTTTCAACGACTTCTACCTTTTCAGGATAGTCCACCAAAGCTTTGGCGATCACTTCGACCAATTCTTTCATTCAGCTACCTCCCATAGAAATAGGGTTGTTATTCGATGATGCCGTTCTTTTTGAAGAGGGATCGTACGGTTTCGGTGGGCTGAGCGCCTGTCGAAAGCCATTTTTTTGCCTTTTCGGCATCGATTTTTACTTCTTTGCTGCCCATCGGATTGTATGAGCCGATTTCGTCGATCGCTTTGCCGTCTCTTTTTGTGTTGACGTCAGCGACAACGATTCTGTAATAGGGTGATTTTTTTGCGCCCATTCTTTTTAATCTGATTTTTACTGCCATTTGATCAATTATTCCTTCCTGTTGTGAATCTTAATTATATTACATAAAAGGAAATTTCGGAGAACCGAATTTTCTCTTTTGTGAACTCATTTGTTTCATCATTTTTTTGCTTTGCTCAAAACCGTTCAAAAGGCGGTTCACATCCGTAACGGTGGTGCCGCTGCCGGCGGCGATGCGCCTGCGACGGGAAGCGTTGATGATGTTGGGGTTGGCCCGCTCTTTTTTGGTCATCGACTGAATAATCGCCTTAGTTCTTGCCAGCTGCTTGGGATCGACTTTCAATCCTCCCAGCTTGGAAGCCGAGATCGGAAGGCTGCCCATGATGGCTTCGATGCCGCCCATGCTCGCGATGGAATCCATCTGTGTCAAATAATCCTCCAGCGTAAAGCTGTTTTTGGTCATTTTTTTCGCAAGCTCCGCCTGCGTTTCAGCGTCGGCCATAGTTTGCGCTTTTTCAATGAGTGTCAACACATCGCCCATGCCCAAAATACGGGAAGCGATACGGTCCGGATGAAAAACTTCAAAATCGCCAATTTTTTCGCCCGTGCCCGCAAATTTGATGGGTTTGCCGGTAATAAAGCTTACGGATAAGGCTGCGCCGCCGCGGGCGTCGCTGTCCGCTTTACTTAAAATAAAACCGGATATCTGTATCTTTTCATCGAAGGCCTTTGCCGCGTCCACAGCCTGCTGGCCCATCATGCAGTCGACAACAAATAAAACTTCGTGCGGATTGGTTACGTCCCTTATTTCGCCGATCTCATTCATAAGGTTTTCATCGACATGCTGCCTTCCGGCGGTGTCGACGATTAAAACATCCACGCCTTCTTTTTTGCAATAGTCCAGCGCCGCTTTTGCAATGGCGGCAGGCTTGGCATTTTCCTGATGAAAGACCGTTATGCCGATTTTTCACCTAAAATTTTAAGCTGATCCACAGCTGCGGCACGGTAGGTGTCGCAAGCGGCCAGCACTACTTTTTTGTTTTTCTTTTTGATGAAATCAGCCAGCTTCCCCGCCGATGTAGTTTTTCCGGAGCCCTGTACACCCGCAAGCATAATGACGGTCGGCATCTGTCCGCTGTATTTGATGTCCTTTGCGCTGGTCCCTAATAGGTCGGTCAATTCGTCATGAACGATCTTGATGACCTGCTGGCCGGGCGTGAGGCTTTTCATGACATCGGAGCCCATGGCCTTTTCTTTGATGAGCGCCAAAAAGCTTTTGACAACTTTATAGTTGACATCGGCTTCCAGCAAAGCCATGCGGATCTCTTTTAAGGCATCGTCGATGTCCTTGTCCGAAAGCTTTCCTTTGCCTGTCAGTTTTTTAAAGGTGCTTTGTATTTTTTCGCCCAGTTGATCAAACATGGCTGACCTCTCGATTAAAGATTGTCCGAAAGCCGGTCGATAAGCGGCATAACCTCGGCATTTTCTGCGCTTAATTTTTTAATTTCATCCAATAAAGATTGATTGCTCATATATTTTTCAAATAAGTTCAGCTTGCCGTCATAATCCAACAGGATGTTTTCCGCCCGTTTCAACAGGTCGAATGCGGCTTGGCGGCTTACATTTTCTTGTTCGGCAATTTCAGCCAGCGAATAATCTTCATTATAATAATAATTCAGGATCTTTTGCTGTTTTTCGGTTAATAGGCCTCCGTAAATATCAAGCAGATAGGTTATTTCGAGATGTTTTTCCATTTAATCCACTCCGCAGATTACGTTCCGATATTTACTCGGTCAACGTATTTTATCACAATCGGCCATCTGTGTCAAGTAATTTTACTTGATGTAAATAATTCCTTTATTTTTAACCCTTCTCATATACGCCTGCGACGCAGCATAAGATGGTAGCATAAGGAGCATATCAATGAAAACTGATAAAATCGAGATAGCGGAATACGTTTTTGCGCGTGAACTTGCTTCATACGGCATGACGCTGGTTATTTATGATGCGGTCTGTCCGCGTTTTACTGCCGAATATGAATTGAATATCGCTCACAAAAAAATCAATGAAAATATCCAACATATTAATCTCAAAAAACTAAATTACTTAAACCGTGTAGTTGTCCCCATTGCGATGCGGGCATATGACCAATCTCAAAGCGCGGGCGAACGTTTTATTCCGTTTGAGCTTTATTCCAGATATACGAAGGGTTTGCTGTCAGACCGTTATTTTTCGTATTATTCGGACAGCGCGCTTAATAAAAACACATATGGGGTCACCTATAAAAAAGAATCCTTTACTTATGAGCTTAGCAGCGGGGAACTTATGCAGGCGGAAGAGCTTTTTACAAAAAACAGCCATTATAAAGAGATATTATTCAGCGGAATCGCAGAGCAGATCCGCATGCGGATCGAATCGGGCTGCGAACTTTATAAAGAAGATTGGCGCCTTAGAATGCTGGAGCGTTTTGAAGCGCGCAATTATTATTTGTCCAACGCAGGTTTTTGCGTCTATTATGAGCCTTATACAATCGCAGGCGGAGATTTGGGTTATGTAACCTTTGTTATTCCTTATGAGGCATTCGGAAGTGCTTTTAAAACAAATTGAATTTCGTTAAGTAAAAACTTTTTTAAAAAAATTATTCTCCGATAATAAAAGCATGATATAATGAGTGTGTCATTTTTATAAAGGAGATCGAATATGTACGAAGAATACTACGAACCATTGCCCGACACAGACGCTTATCTACAAAGGATCGGCATGAACCGGCCCACTGAATTGACCAAAGAATATTTGGATGAATTGGTCTTTGCGCATCAATGCGCGGTAACCTTTGAAAATATCGATGTCTATTTGTTGGATAAGCCGATATCCATCGCTGTTCAGGATTTACATAATAAAATCATCGTCAACAAAAGAGGCGGTTACTGTTTTGAACTTAACGGCCTTTTTGTTAAGCTGCTCCAAGAACTCGGATACGAAGCATATTCATGTCCGTGCAGAGTGACCATGTTTTCCGCTCCGGATGCTCCTTTGGGACCCGTCATGCACAGAGGCAATATCGTCAATCTTAACGGAAAAAAATTATTTTGCGATGTGGGATTCGGCGGGCCGATGCCCGGCGGCAGCGTAGAGATGACGGACGGTTTAAAACAAAATCTGCGCGGAGAAACCTTTTGGTTTGAAAAGGTCAATGAATATTGGTATAAACTGAGAAGGCTTGTCAAAAACGAGGAAACCGGCGAAATGACCGAAGGAAATCTTTTGCTGGTATCGGAAGCGATGTGGGAACCGGTAGATTTTATATTTTCAAACCGTGTTTGTTCCGAGGGTCCCAATGCGGCATTCAAAAGAACGCTCATGGTCAATGTATGCTATAAGAATGGACACGCATCTTTAAATCCGGAGCAGCTGACAGTAGTCAAAGACGGAGTAAAAACCGTAACCAATTACACAAAGGACGAGCTGAACGGAATTTTAAAAGAGCATTTCCATATCGAGTATTAAGCAAGTAATAATAATGAATTAAAAATTGTTTATATAATTTCAGTCAAATGAATGTACAATTTTGGAATTTATGGTATAATAAAAACAGAATTCATGAATTGACAGCGCAGCGTATGAATTTAATTGCTTTTTTGTCATATATTAATCTTAAACAACTTTAGGAGGTATTTATGAGAAAATGTTCTAACTGCGGAGTTGATGTTCCCGAAAACGAAGTGTATGAAATCGACGGCAATGAGCTTTGCGATGATTGTTCGCTGATCGTTTCTCGGCAAAAGACGATCCTTAACTGCGATAACAATCCCGATATTGTACCGATCAAACGGGCGGAACAAAAAAAATAACAACCATAATCAAAATCAAGCGATCGTATAAAGGACTTTATAAGCCCTTTATATATATCTTTATGAAAAGCATAAAAATTTGATTGATTATTACGATATACATAAGGAGATTACAGAATGAAGATTTGTGAAAAATGCGGCGCAGAGATGGCGGATGAGGATGTTTATCTCATTGACGGAAAAATATTATGTGATGATTGTTCCATTATGCTTTCCATGCAGCGCACCTTAAAAAAATGTGATCCGATCGCCGTCCATTCCGCCGTTACCGCTCGAAAATCATCGGGACATGTCGGCACGGAAGGCCTGACTCCTCGGCAAACAGAAATATACGAATTCATCAAAGAAAACGACGGCGCTACGGTCGCTCAGTTATCCAAGAAGTTTGATATGCAGCCCGAAGAGATGGATATCGCACTCACTGTTTTGCGCCATGTGGAATTATGCAAAGGACAAAAAAGAGAAGACGGCGTGTATATGGTCCTGTGGGAAAGTTAATGGATGAATATCCGCATAATTGCGGCTTTATAGAGAAAGGGATAATATGGGAACCAAAATCGTACCGAAAAATATAGTGGAAGAATTTATTGACAGCAAACTGGACGAAATCATCGCACAATCCGACATCTGCACCTGCGATTTTTGCAGAGCGGACGTTTGGGCCTGTGCCTTAAACAATCTGGCGCCCAAATATGCAGTAAGCATCAGCGGAGATGTGCATTCGCGCTTTGCGATGCTCAGCGACCAAGCAAAAGCGGATGTAACGGCTGAAATCATCAAGGCGGTTCAAATCGTATCCAAAAATCCCCATTATCATTCGAATGAATACAAAGTTCCCGAGCAGGCTTAAGAACGGTGTTAAGCTTAGCTTAATGCATTACGCCGTCAGTTTGTCTGTATGCCTTTCATAAAGGAGTAGAAATTGAAAAAGATCGAAGCTTATGTACGGCCCGAAAAACTGGATGATATCAAACAAGAATTGAAAAAGCTATCTGCGGGGGGACTGAGCGTTACCGAAATCATGGGATACGGAAAGCAAAAAGGATGAAAGACTTATATACGCGGC
>DAITPG010000086.1:0-9084 GCA_036833715.1 Eubacteriaceae bacterium
TCGTACACCCACAGCAAGTCGTCCTTCATTGGCTGCTCATAGCCGCCGTTCACCGCATCATCGATGCGGTTTTTATCGGACGTTTTGTCGGCAGCATCGGCACGGCAGCCTTCAATATCACGGTGCCCGCGCTCGCTTGGACATGGGCGCTGATCATTTTATTTACGGTGGGCGGCAGCACGCAATATTCCATTTTGATGGGGCAAGAAAAAAAGAGAGAAGCCCTCAATGTCTTTTATATGACCAATCTGATGCTGGCGGTGTTTATCGCGGCGGTCATCTTATTCGGTTCGCTGTTTTTAAAGCCTATCTGCCTGTTTTTGGGCTGCACTGAAGCCATGCTTCCGTATACGATCTCTTATTTAAAAATTCAGCTCATTTTTCTTCCGGTGCTCAGCCTCAACGGCATCATCAGCGCGTTTATCAAAAACGACCGAAATCCCAAGCTGGTCATGTACGGTATCGTGGTCTCGTCCCTCGCCAATATCGCGATGAACTATGTTTTTATTTCGGTTTTCGGATGGGGGATGATGGGCGCTTCGCTCGCGACCGGCCTTGCGCAAACCATCAGCCTAGCGCTGTTGTGCACGCACTTTTTCAAAGAGAATGTCGATCTGGATTATAAATTCAAGCAGTTAAAAATCAAATTTGCGGACATGCTTTTGATCATGAAAACCGGCCTGCCGTCCTTTCTGGCGGAAACCTCATTTGCTGTTTCCCTGATCTTTATGAATAAAGTCGTCGGACAGCTGGAGGGCGAAACAGGGATCGCGGCCGTAGGCATCATGTTTACGCTGGTCGATTTTATTTATATCATGATTTTCGGCGTTGCCACCACCATGCAGCCCATCGTCAGCTTTAACCACGGCGCGGGAGAGCATAAAAGGGTGTGGGACACGCTGATCTTATCCATAAAGACGGCGTTTTTCCTTTCGCTGGCTCTTGCGGTACTCGGATATTTCAAAGCCGAAAGCCTGGTTAAGATCATCAACAACATGGATGCCGCCCTTATAGCGATGGCCGCGAAGCTCACTGGTTATAATTTTATAACGATGCCGATCACGGCCATATCCACCAATATACAGCTTTATTACCAATCCATCGGCAAGGCGACCCAGGCGACCCTGCTCACGGTGATGCGAAACGGCTTTTTTGTGCTGATCGTTTTATATACCGTCAGGGCGGTGTGGGGCATCGAGGGAGTGTGGCTCACCTATCCCATCGCTGATATTCTGTCTGCCTCCGTTTATACCGTATGCTTTCTTCTGATTTATAAGCAATATAAACCGCTGCGCAAAAGCCTGCATGCGCAAAAACCTCAAACGCAAGTCCCTATGATCAATGACTGTGAATAAGCTGCCTGTATACCAATCCGTGCAGGGATGATAAATTCTCAATATAGTCAAAATCATCAGCCCCCATTTATCGCCAACCAAAAGGCTGTGCACCAAGTTTACGAAATCAAACTTAAATTGTATGCAGTCCCAGCCGCTTTATGCGGCCAAATCATCTATCATTGAAGGAGTAAAAAAAGTGGAAGTCAGAACAAGATTCGCACCCAGCCCCACAGGCTATCTTCATATCGGCGGCCTACGAACCGCGCTGTATTGCTATTTGTGGGCCAAAAAACAAAACGGAAAATATCTGCTGCGCATAGAAGATACCGATCAGGGAAGATATGTGGAGGGTTCGGTCGAGAGCCTGATCCGTACGCTTGCCATATGCGATCTGCGCCATGATGAGGGCCCTGTTCTGGCGGACGGAAAGATAGAACAGATCGGTGATTTCGGCCCGTATTATCAATCTCAGCGGCTTGAAATTTATCAGAGATATGTGCGCGAGCTGATCGGGCAGGGGAAAGCATATTATTGCTTCTGCACCAAAGAACGCTTGGAAGAACTGCGTGAAGAACAGGCTAAAAACAACCAAACGCCGAAATATGATTCCAAATGCTCCCGCCTTACCAAAGAGGAGGTCGAAGAAAAACTCCGTGCGGGCGAACCTTACGTAATCCGTATGAAGCTGCCGCAAAACCGTGATGTCGCTTTTGACGATGTGGTGCGCGGGCATGTAGTAATCAATACCGATGATATGGACGAACAGGTGCTCATCAAGGCGGACGGTTTTCCAACTTATCACTTTGCCGTCGTCGTCGATGATCATTTGATGGAAATCAGCCATGTCATCCGCGGCGAGGAATGGCTCGTATCCACTCCCAAGCATCTGCTTTTATATGAAGCGTTCGGATGGCAGCCGCCCGTGTTTGCGCATTTGCCAACGGTGCTCAACGCCAATAAAAAGAAGCTCAGCAAGCGCGACGGCTCCGCCGCGGTAGAGGATTTTTTAACGCTCGGCTATCTTCCGCAGGCGCTTATCAACTATATCACCATGCTCGGCTGGTCCGCGCCGGACGGCAAAGAAATTTTCTCCACGGAAGAAATCTACCACGAATTCAGTCTGGATCGCATCAACAACAGCGGCGCCGTGTTTGATGTGGAAAAATTGAACTGGGTTAACGCCCAGTATATCAAAACGCTCGACAACGACGCACTTGCGCAGCTCATTCTTCCGTATCTCAAAAAAAGCGATATCGCAGCGTCTCTTTATGAAAATAAAATGGCTTATATCGCCGAATGCGTTAAAGACCGCATCCACTTCCTAAGCGAAGCGGTCAGCGAGCTGATTCAAATCTTCGCCGATGTAAAACTCGGGGAGCATGAAGAAGTGGCGGAAGCGCTGGCGTTTGAAACCAATCGAAACCTTTATGAACATCTGATCGAACTCATAAACGAGAAGGAAGAGATCACGCCCGACAATCTCAATGAGATTTTTAAAGTGATTCAAAAACAGAAGGGAATCAAAGGCAAAAATCTTTATATGGGTGCCAGAGTCGCTTTGACGGGCGAAGTTCACGGCCCCGATATCAAAATCGTGATGTGCATTCTCGGCAAGGATATGGTGCTCAGCCGACTGCAAACCGCCTTAAATCAATTATAAGATAAAAAAAGGAGCTGATTACGAATGATGTTCAGATACCGGCTCCTTTTTATACTTTGTTGGGTTCTAATTGGCAGGCTTTCTGTCCGCGGACAAGAAGCTGTTTAATATCATTCCGATTACGATCAATGCAATCCCCGCCCATCCCCAGCCGTCCGGAAGCGGCTCGCCGAGCAGCAATATCCCGCCGATCAGCGAAAAGATCACTTCGCCTGCCTGCGTCGATTCCACCACCGCAAGACGCCTTTGGTCGTGCCTGACAAGTGCCGTCGCTTGAAAGAACAGAAGCGTTGCCGCCACGCCCGAAAATAAAGCCACTAAAAATGTTTGTATCACCTGCGAAATTGAGGGGAGGCCGACCGAAGCAAACCCAATAAACGACAGAAGCAGCCAAAACGGCGCGCTGCACAGCATCATTCCGTAGACTCGTTCGGCCGTGCTGACCGCATCGCCCGTGACTGCCATCATCTTTCGGTTGCCGAGAGGATACGCCGTCGCCGCTAACAGCATCGGCGCAAGCACCCATAAAGCGGAAGCGTCCTTTAAGCCGCGCAAATTGCCGATTTGCAGCATAAACACGCCCGCTAAAAGCACTACGGCTGCAAACAGATTGTTAAGCGGTATTCTTTTGCCGAACAACGGCGCCGTGAAAATTCCCATGACGATCGTCAGCTGCCATAAAGCCGCTATCAGCCAAGCTTCGCCGTAGGTGCCCGCATAGGTGATGGGCGCATAAAATATGCCAAATCCAACCGTGCTCCATAATAGCCACTGTTTGGGCTTTTTTTTGATTTTATCGTGTATGGAGGCAAGGCCGTATTTCCTTTGGACGATCACAGCCATAATCGGCAGCGCAAACAAAAAACGCAAGCCGGCGCTCCAAATCCAGCTGCCGCCGGAAAGGTTCATGCTGCGGTTGAGCACAAATGTAAAAGCAAAGAAGAATGAGGCGGTAATGCCCAGCATAAGCGCCTTTCTCATTGTGCGCACCCAGAAGGGGTTACGATTGCGGGATAAAAAATCATGTTTATAATGCAGCACTTTTCATTGCCATTATTCTTATAGGCATGTGGAATATCGGCCTTAAAGCGAAAACACTGATTTTCCGATACGGATATCTTTTCTATACCCGGCCACAGCTCCAACGCCCCGCGCTGAACAAAAACATATTCCTCCACTCCGTCCATATGCTTTGCCGAACTATGCACGCATCCCGGCTCAAATTCGATATAAAGCATTTCAAAATTTTGAAACGGATCATACGGCTTAACCGTATAAATGCGCATTTCTCCGTTTTCTTCGCTCAACGGCTGGGATTTTGTGTAATCGATCAGCGAATAGCTGCTTTTTTCCTCTTCAAGAAAATAGGTGAGCGGCACTTTGTAGCCCGTTGCAATTTTCCATAAGGTCGTTACGGTCGGGACCGACTGCCCGCGCTCGATCTGGCTGAGCATGGCCTTGCTGATGCCTGTTATTTCCGCAGCCTGCTCAAGGCTGAACTGTTTTTCGAATCGGATCTTTTTCATCCGCCCGATGATTGTTGATTTTAATTCATCCATGTCTTATCTCCGTAATAACGAATAATATCCATTATAGCATATATTTCCATGGCGGCAAGCAAATGTTTATAAAAAAAGAAGCTCGCTTGATAGTGAGCTTGATGATATATGCTGTATTTGATGACCGACTTTCGATTTAACATCCATGTTTTCTATGGGAATGAATATGCTGCTGATTGGGCAGATGCGGATGATCGTGCTTCAGGTATTCGTGGCAGTGAACATGCGAATGCTCTCCGCTCACCTTTTCGCAATGAATGTGGTTGTGGTGTCCATCGCAGTGGCTGTGCCTATGGTCATGCTCTGTATCCAAGTGAATATGCTCATGGGCATGATCTTCTCTGACGGACAGATACGTGCCGGCCAGCATGATAAGAGCCGCTATGATAAAAGTCAATGTCATCGTCTGATTAAACAGGATCACGGATAGGCCCGCCCCGATAAAGGGAGCGACGGCATAATACGCGCTGGTTCTGGCCGCGCCAAGCTCTCGCTGCGCTTTGATATAAAAATAAATGCTTAAGCCGTATGATACAAAGCCAACTGCTAAAGCCGCGGCGATCACGGCCCAGTCAAACCGGAGCGAGCCCAGCGCCGCCGCAATCGAAAGGGAAGTAAGCCCGGAGCCGAATCCTTTTACAATAACGATCTTGACGGGATCCTTTAAGGAAAGCTCCCTTGTGCAGTTGTTTTCGAGCCCCCAGCAAAGCGCCGCCAGCAATACCAAAACCGAACCAAAAGAGAACGAAAGGCTGCTTGCGCCTTCAAAACTCAGCAGCATGCAAGAAAGCGTGATCAAAAGGATCGCTGCCCAAATCTGCCTGCCTATGGGTTCTTTGAACAGAAGCAGTGCGATCAGCGTGGTCGCAACGATCTCAAAATTATTCAAAAGTGATACGTTGGCGGGAGATGCCATCGACAAGCCGAACATCAATAAGATCGGCGCGGCTACGTCTAAAAGAATCATTCCGATCACATATGGAAGATCTTTATTTGTGAGATCGGCTTCTTTGTTATCGACACGGCCGGCCTTTTTTATTAAGCTCAAAGCGCTCATGCCGATGCCCGCGCCCAAATAAAGCAGGGCTGCCATAAAGGCGGGCGGAAGTTCGGTCAACAGCAGTTTGGAAAGAGGCGTACCTACGGCAAACAGCGCGGCTGCCAGTACGGCGTAAAAAACAGATCGTTTGTTATTCATCGGGTTTACCTGCATGTATATGAATTCTTTGTATGTATTATAACACAAAAAAACTGAACCGTCGTTATTTTTGACGATTCAGCCGATTTTGTCCTCTGTTAGTTGAAAAACATGGTGGACTGCGCAAAAACCAGCAGCTGAAAAATAAAGGCTTTGATCAACGCGTTGGTCCGTATGGGACTGTTGATCCTGTAAAAGATCAAATCAAGCGATAATACCAGCGCCAGACAGCCGATCATCAAAAACATCATAAATGCGGTGTTGTACAGTCCCAAGGCAATCAATATGATCGGCGCGATCAAAATGCCCATGTAATTGATAAACATCAACAGAATTTTTTCGCGAAAGGATAAAGACAGTATCTTGCGCTCCTTTTCGTCGATAAAGAAGATCAGCATGCACAAGGCCGTAAACAAAATGAGCCACAGCCATTTCGAGTGAAACGAGAACAGATAATAAAGGCCGCTGTACGAGATCAATACCAAAGCGCCGATCATGATCAGCCCGGTCAGCAGGGCGCCTCTCAAATTCTTAAGCCCGTCATTGGCAAAAAAATTCTTTCCCATGTCATTTCCGAAGTTGGTGAATTTATAAATGATAAACATGATGATGCCGTATGAACTGAACAGCGTCAGCCTGAAAATATCATTGTATGGGAAATTGATGGGAATCAGATAAAGCGCGATGGGCAGCACTGCAAAAACGATCAGCGTAGGCGCCCAGAGCATCAGTTTATACCGAAAGAATTTTTCGGGCGGTATTTTGTTGTTGATGGCAATATCCTTGATATGCGGCTTAAGGCCGATACTCAGCAGCTGACAGATGCCGAGCAGGACACAAAACATCGCGATGACTGCGATAAGCCGGAATTTCAATAGATTTTCGGGTACATAGTTCATTTGATCGGTAACGGCGATCCTGCTGACTGCGCTCTGCGCGATAAAGGTATTATTCATCAGCATATAATGCACGCTCAGACCCGTTTTGGTGGAGGTAATGGAGTTTAGCTGCAATACCTGCGGAGTAGAGGCCGGATCGCTTTGCAAGGACTGAGCCAGCAGTTCATTGTCCGCGACCGTGGATATATTGTCAAACTTCGAATAAATCAGATGGATGGGGCATCCTCCGGTATATTTATTCAAATTTTTGATCCATTCGATCTCGGTGTCTTTGGAAAAGTTGAGAACATTAAACTGCACTTTATTCGAAAGATTGATATCCGTGCCGATCAGTGTGATGCTTGCCGGATGAATGAATCCCAGTGAAGCCGTCTGCAATACCGCGCGCGCGCCGCTGCCGTAACCGATGATATGGATATTCTCCTCTTTCATATCGGCCAGCTGCGAATAAGCGACCATGGCGCAATAAAACTGTTCCGCCAAATAGTCGTTGTCATTGTGGTGAAAGGGGATATTGCCTTCCGAGCCGCCCTGCGACGGGAAGTCAAACACATAAACGCCGTACCCCAAGCGGGACAATTCATATACCAGTGAAGTAAGTTCGCTTTTGTCATGCGAAAGATCGGCTGCTATAATCACGCCTTTCCCGTTTTCCGTCGGTAGATATCTCGCACTCAATTGAAGATTATCCAGATTCTGGAATTTAACATTATTGGCTTTATAATAAGGTATCGAAAAATAAGCGTTAAATCCCAGACATACGGTAAAAAGAATAATCAATGCGATCAGTGTCAATTTATACTTTGATTTCATTTTTCGCCTCTGAGTTGTTTCGAAATTGTAACAATCGAATGATATTATACCATAATTATTTTAGAAAAAACAAGGTTTATCGGTTGATTGCCGTATATGGCAGATAAAAATGATATTTTGGTTGATTTTTTGCAGGAATTTTATTAATTTACAACCGGAATCCCAGAATTATATTGATTTTTTTTAATGATGAAGTATAATATAGAAATAATGTTTAACTGAATAAAATACTTAATTATAGGAAACTGCTTTTTTATGAAATTTCTTGATTTAGCGAGAAAAATACTCAAACGATTCAGCGGTTTGTCGCATTCACAAATTATACTTCTTGGTTTTGCACTTGTGATATTGGTCGGCACCGTTTTTTTAATGCTTCCTTTTTCCACCGTAGACGGAATGGGCGCCGGATTTCTTCCCGCCTTATTCACTTCCACTTCGGCCGTCTGCGTAACCGGGCTTGTGGTTGTGGATACGGGGACTTATTACACCTTTTTCGGACAGCTTGTCGTGTTGATCCTTATTCAGATAGGCGGCCTTGGATTTATGTCGCTTGCGACCATCCTGTTTTTGATCACGGGAAAAAAGATCAGCATCAAAAGCCGTATGCTTCTAAAAACTTCCTACAGCACCGATTCCCTCGAAGGGATCGTCCGCTATGTTAAATATGTGATCTTGTTCACTCTGCTTGTGGAAGGCGTGGGCGCCGTTCTTTTGTCGGGTGTGTTTATTCCCGCTTACGGACTTAAACGCGGCATATTCATGAGTATCTTCCATTCGATCTCCGCGTTTTGCAATGCCGGTTTTGACATTGTCGGCGGCGGCGTCAGCTTTATGCCGTTTGCGACCAATGTGCTGTTAAATCTTACGGTCTGCGCTCTGATCGTGATCGGCGGCATCGGTTTTGCCGTTGCAATGGAAGTGATTTCAAAAAAGAAATTTTCACTTTTGGATGTAAACGCAAAAATCGTTCTGCTTGCCACGGGCATTTTGATTTCATTCGGAACGGTTGTTGTATTTTTCAGCGAATATTCCAATCCCAATACCATCGGGGAAATGCCGTTTTTCGGCAAAGTGCTGGCATCGCTGTTCACATCAATCACGCCGAGAACAGCCGGATATAATACCATTGACATGGCAATGATCGGCGCCCCCACCAAAATGCTCTTAATGATTTTTATGTTTATCGGCGGTTCTCCGGGCTCCACCGCGGGCGGTGTTAAAACAACGACGTTCAGCATTTTTATCATTTCCATGGTCAGAACCATTCAGGGCAATGAACATATGAATATTTTCGGGCGCCATATCCGCAGCGGGCTGGTCAAAAGCGCTTTGTCCATTGCGATGCTGGGACTTTTATGGATCTTTGTAGCCGTTATGACCATTACCTTTATAGAACCCTTCCCCATGGATGATCTGTTATTTGAGGTGATCTCAGCATTCGGCACCGTCGGGCTTTCGGTCGGCTTAACCGCAAAATTAACGGCGGTGAGCAAGCTGATCCTTATCATGACCATGTTCGCCAGCAGGGTAGGCTTTATGACAGTCGCTTACGCCATGAACAAAAAAGCCGAAACCAGGAGATGCATCGGTACGATCAAATATCCGCAAGGCAACCTTT
>DAITPG010000087.1:0-9059 GCA_036833715.1 Eubacteriaceae bacterium
AAAGGGCGGACGCTGCGAAAGCTGCTCCGGCGACGGCATCATCAAGATCGAAATGCACTTTCTGCCGGATGTTTACGTGCCTTGCGAAGTGTGCAAGGGACAGCGGTACAATCACGAAACCCTCCAAATCAAATACAAAGGCAAAAACATCGCCGATGTGCTGGACATGAGCATCGACGAAGCGCTGGTGTTTTTTGAAAATCTGCCGCGCATTTACGAGAAGATCAAAACGCTGGCGGACGTAGGGCTGGGCTATTTGAAGCTCGGGCAGCCATCCACTACGCTCTCCGGCGGCGAAGCCCAAAGGATCAAACTGGCTGCGGAGCTTTCGAAGCGCGCCACAGGCAGAACGCTGTACATTCTGGACGAACCGACGACCGGCCTGCACATCGCCGATATCGACAAGCTGCTGAAAGTGCTTTTGCGTCTGCGCGACAACGACAACACCATCATCATCATTGAGCATAACCTGGATGTGATCAAGTGCGCCGATTATCTGATCGACCTGGGGCCGGAGGGCGGCAGCGGCGGCGGCGAGATCATCGCGACGGGCACGCCCGAGCAGGTGGCAGAAGTGGACACCAGCTATACCGGACAGTTTTTGAAGAAGATATTAAAACCATAACAGAATATGCCGATTTGTCGGACAGCCAACAGGGTGTACGATAATAAAGAATGCGAACGGGAGTCTGAACTATGCCAAGCAATACAGCAAAGACCATCGAAGCCATGCTGAAATTTTTAAACGTAAAAAACTCAAAAATCATAAAAGCCGTCGAAAATTTATGGAACCTCCCGCTTCCCTTGAGTATGCGGTTCAAATACGATATCGACACCTACCGTGTTCTGCGGGGCTGCTCGGTGGCCACCATCCGACCCAAAGAGTGCCGCCCCAAGCTGCACATCATTTATCTGCACGGCGGCGCCTATACGCAGGAAGCGTTTCCCATGCATTTTAAAATGATGGCCACACTCATTGACAAACTCAACTGCAAGCTCAGCTATGTCGATTATCCGCTGACGCCCAAATTCAATTACCGGGATACGCGGGCAATGCTGGAAAAGAGCTACGCGCGCCTGACAATGGAGTACGCCGGGGACGAATTTGTTTTTGTGGGTGATTCCGCCGGCGGCGGCCTTGCGCTGGCGTTCGCACAAAAGCTCAAAAGCGAAGGCGGCGTGATGCCCGTCAAAACGGTTTTGTATTCTCCGTGGGTGGATATCAGCATGGACAATCCGCAAGCGTATGCATACGAAGCCTATGACCTTTTGCTCAACGTCAAAGAGCTTATCCGGAACGGAAAAAATTACGCGGGCGGAGACGATACGCACCTTCCGTTTGTATCCCCCTTATACGGCTCCATGGACGGTTTGGGCGATGTTGCGGTTTTTTACGGCACGCATGAGGTGCTGTATCCCGACTGCTTAAAGCTGCGAGAAATAACGGCGGAGGCGCAGGGAAGCCATTTTCTGTTTTTTGAATATCCCGAAATGCAGCACGATTTTGTGTTATTCCCCATTCCCGAGGCCGTGCGGGCAACCGAGCAGACCTGCGCTTTCATTTTGGGTGAGGATCTGCCGCAGTACGAGGTGGTTAAAATCGAAGGAGAGAAAACCGCAAAAATCGTGTTTCCCGAAGACACCCCGTTTATCTAACAATACACATTCTGCGGCGGCGCATCCTGCCGCTATTTTTCATTTACGCCATTGGATGTTTCTTGCATTTGGGCGCGGACACGGTATAATATCAAGTAAGGAAAAAACATGGAAATTTATTTGATACGCCACGGCGACCGCGAAGCCGAACTGCCGGAGAATTATAATTATGACAAAAAAACGATGGACCCTGCGTTGACGGCTAAGGGCATTGAGCAGGCGCGAAGGCTGGCAGAACGTTGCGAAGGCCTGCGGTTTGACGCAGTCTATTGCAGCGATTTGAAGCGCGCGGTCCATACGGCAGCGATCCTCAATGAAAGGCTGAAAACCGCGCTTATACGGACGGAGGCATTCCGCGAGATCGATGTCGGCGAGTTGAATTTTAAGACCTGGGACGATTATAAGGATCTGCACAACCGATGGATCTTACATAATGAAGACATTGCCTATCCGGGCGGCGAAAACGGAGAACAGCTGTGGAGTCGCTGCAAAGCGGAGCTGGATATTGTTTTAACCAAGAATTATGAGAGGATCGCCATTGTGTGCCACGGCGGCACCATCCGATCGATTATTTGCGGACTGCTGGGTTTTTCGCAGCAGCGCAGGTTCTATTTGGGACATCCGCCCCTCAACTGCGCGATCAGCATTTTAAAATCAGAGAACGGCGAGTTTTATCTGCATACGTTCAACGATGATCGGCATCTTGCCTGACGGAGGTAGTATGAAAGGCATTCATTTTAGTGACACCATCAGTATCATGGAATATTTGGCGCTTAGGGACGCTGTTCAATTCAACCGTATCAGCGAAAAGCAGGCCGAGTCAGGCTTGCGGGGCTCCGCTTTCATCACCGTCGCGGTCAATGAAGAAGGCTGCGCCGTGGGCATGGCGAGGGTCGTCAGCGACGGCGGTTATGTCGCCTACATTGCCGATGTTTTTGTGCATCCTAATTATCAACGGCAGGGCATCGGCAAAGCGATGATGCGCAGGGTGATGGAATATCTGCAGATGCGGATGGAAGTCGGCGAAGAAATGTTTGTCACCCTGATGGCGGCAAAGGGAAAAGAACCGTTTTATGAAGGATACGGATTTTTTAACCGCCCCAACGAGCGATACGGCCACGGTATGATGCAATGGCTTAAAAAAACGGAAGAAACGAGGATTCAAGAATGAAAACCATCGGACTGATCGGCGGCATGAGCTGGGAAAGCACCGTCACCTATTACCAAATCATCAATCAAACGGTACAAAAGGAGCTGGGAGGTTTTCATTCGGCGAAAATCGTTTTATACAGCGTCGATTTTCATGAGATAGAGGCATGCCTATCAAGCGGGGACTGGGACAAAGGCGCTGCGATCCTGTCCGACGCGGCAAAGAAGCTTCAAAACGCGGGAGCCGAATGTCTGCTCATCTGCACCAATACGCTGCACAAGGTGGCGGACAGGGTGCAGGCGTCAGTTAGCGTTCCCGTTTTACATATCGCTGAAGCGGTGGCTGCGGAGATCAAATATGCCGGCGTAACCAAGGCGGCGCTTATCGGCACCAAGTTTACGATGAAAGAAGATTTTTACCGAGGCATCCTTGCCGATTACGGCATCGAGGAAATTCTGCCCGAGGAACGCGACTGGGACGAGATCAACCGCGTGATCTTTGAGGAGTTATGCCTCGGCGTCATCAGCGAGAAGTCGAAAGCGGAATATCTTCGCATCATCGGCGATCTGGCAAAAGCCGGAGCGCAGGCGGTCATTTTGGGCTGCACCGAAATCGGCCTGATCATTACGCAGGAGGATACGCCGGTGCCGCTGTTTGACACCACGGTGCTGCATGCGTTAAAAGCGGCGGGCTTTGCGCTGAGCTGATAAAAGCATAACCGACAAGGCGGATGGCGGACACGGTCACGGAATACGGAGCCGTCCGCTTTTGATGGATACGGAGCCCGGAAATGCGGCATACATTTCAACGAAGTGACGTAAAAAGTAATGCCGGCGTTTCTCTCAGGGTGCGGGCGGCGGAGTGCACTACAAAACGAACTGAAATAGAATTAAGCCGCCGGCAAAACTGCTCGGCGGCATTTGTTATAAAATACTAAATTCCATTTGGAACTTTTTTACGAGAACCCGACGCTATAACAGTAAAGGCGGTGATTTGATGGACGTCCAAAACACCGTGGCACGCTTTAATGAGATTTATGATACAACCAACAGAAAAGTTCTGGCCTTGATCACCGCCAAATGCGGCAACCTTGCCGATATCGGGGATATTTTTCAAGAGACCTATCTGGAACTGTACGCAAGTCTTTCAAAGCGCGGCACGGATTTCATTCACAATGACGAGGCTTTTGTTATGCGCATTGCCCGTCAGAAAATTTACAGACATTATTCGCTTTCAAAAAAGCTATCGCGGTTTGTGCCCGTAATCGTAAAGGATGAGGACGGAACGGAAATAAATCTTGCGGATTTGGAGCCGGATTCCCTCGAACTGGAGGAAACCGTAATCAACGAACTGCTCATTGAGGATATCCGTCGGCATTTGCAAACCAAGCCGGAGGATGTGCGGCGCATTTTTACGCTGTTTTATTCTTTGGATCAAACGATATCACAGATTGCCGGTTTGCTGAGCATGAGCGAATCCAATGTCAAGCATAAGCTGTACCGCACGCTCAAAGAGCTGCGGAAATTTTATCAATGAAAGGCGGTTTTTCTCATGAAGGAAAAAGATGTAATCGCAAAGGCAACCTCCTCTGCGCTGCCGGATAAAGAAGAAGTGCGCCGCAAATGCATAAACAGCGCGCCTGCGAAGCGCGGTTTCACCGGATTTAAACCGGTGAGGGTCGCGGCCTTTCTGACGGTGCTGATTTTGGCGGTGGCGGCTTACCCGTATATGAAAAATCTGCTCGGCGGAGGCGCAGCGCTTCAGCCGCAAGACAATGAAATGCGCGGCCTGCCCGTCGAAAACTTCACCCTTTCCGATGTTCAAGATAGTTCCTTAATATCGGATAGACTTGGTTGTTATGATTTTGCTTCTCTTTTCAGATTGGGATTTGACAATTTTGCCGTGGTTAAGGTCGGCAGCGTGCAAACGGTAGCAGACGGTGAAAATCCCGATCTTGTGACATATGAGCGACAAATCTCGAAGATCAGTATTCTTTATCATATTTACGGCGAAACTAAATCAAAAAATCTTCAAATTTCTCAGTCGGTCATCAAAGACCACTTCTGCCTAGGCACCACCAATCTGCTTCGGGAGGGAGCGGTATATCTGCTGCCGCTGGTGCAATACGATGACGGCTGGTATGTTTCCGGAGATATGGATGTTTTGTTTGAGGTGGATGACAAGGGCATAGTCTGGTCGCATTCCGACCATCCGGCGTTTAAGCAATATGACGGCAAAGCAGTCGATGAGTTGATAAGCGAGCTTCAAGGCCTGTTTACAAACGAGGATTTCCTGCTGGCCAACTCCCGTTTCAGCACCGCTTTGCAAGGATTCACACTGGCGGATATCACGGTAACAGGAAAAAGCGAACTCTTAAACGACGATTACGGGCAATATTACAATTACTCCTTTACGCTCAACGAGATCCTTTCGGAGCCGGAGTATTCGGAATACGAACCGCTTGGCGGTTCGGGCGTTATCATGGTATACGCCGATGAAGACCCATCCGTCAAACTTGCGGATGAAAACCGGTATTTGCTCTGTCTGGACCGCTTTAACGGCAAGATCAGCACTCGCTTCCAAATGATCGCGCAAATCAAGGATACCGGCGCAATTGAAGTGACTGCCGAAAAAGACAGCGACACGTACTTCGAAGAAAGCATTTTTGCTTCTTATGACGGTGCCACCGTGACGGAAATCAAAAATATGATCGCCCGCATCAATGCATGGAAGGACTTGCATCAGCAATAAATTTATTAAGATAAAAGGGGCATGAATCCAGAGTAATGGGTTCATGCCCCTTTTTAATTACTTGAAAATTCAGAATTAGCCGAGTCTGCTTCGATAAGAAAATAAACTTTGAAACAAACTTGGAGTATAAGTATGCGGTTTGGTTAATTCAACAACTGAAAATAACTGCCATACGGCAGCTATTTTCAGTTAAGAAGATGTTAAAAAGGCTTTATTCAAACTTCAGCAAACCGAGTTCGCCGAAGTCCTTCACATATTGGCTGTACACATCGGTGCCGACCATGGTCTCAAAGATTTCCTTGGCTTTTGTTTCGATATCGACATCCTTAAACTGATCTGGATATAAGATCTTTCCGAAATAATAAATATCCAAAACGGCTACTTCCACGTTGGCGTCATAATAGTTGAACGGATACTGGGCATAGACCTTTTTATTTTTAAACGCGGAAAGAATCGCGTAATAGCTGGGATTGGCTTTGTAATCCTCTTTTACCAGAGAAAGCCCGCCGAGGTCGATAAAGATGATTTCGGGATCCCACTCGAGGATCTTTTCCTTATCGAGCATGATATATCCCTTGATGCCTGCCGTATCAACCACACTCCGGGTGTTGATGGCGTTAAACAGCATATATCCGCCCGTGGTGCTTTCGATGCCGTGCGTGCCTTTCATGCCCTGCGCACCGTAATAAACGGTCGGCTTGTCGGCATCGGCAATGGCTGCCGTGCGCTCGTTGAGATCAGCCTTGCAGGCATTGAGGTAATCAACGACTTTTTTTGCCTGCTTTTCGGTTCCCATAATATCGCCGATCAGCGTGATGGATGCGTTGAGCTTTTCATCGAACGGTTCGGTATCGCCCTGGGTGAGCGCGATTACGGGAATGCCTGTTTTCTGCTGAAGCTCATCGGCGCCCGAAGCGTCGGATGCATAGGTCGAGAAAATGACATCGGGAGCGGCCGCGATCAATTTTTCGGGATCGGGCGCGTTCGCCGGACCGCCCAAACCGATGGTCGGAAGCTCAACCAGCGTCGGATTGGCGTACATATACGCTTTTCCGAGAATGCCGTCCTGCTCTGTTTTTTCAATGCCGCAAAGCTTTTCGATGTCCCCGGCGTAGCAGTAGAGGCGCAGGCCTCCCGGGCCGATGGCAACGGCTTTTTCAACCTTGGAAGGCACGGCCACTTCCCTGCCCAGCGCATCGGTAACGACCTTATCGTCGGAGGAGGAGGTTGTGCAGCCAACTGCGCTGAGCAGCAGAGCCGCGGACAGAATAAATGCGGTAAATATCTTTATCTTATGTTTCATGATTCCCTCGTATTATTTTTTTAACAGATCGGCACGATCACGGGCAGGTCGTTGTAATATTCAATAGACACTTTCACATTATAGACTTGCGCGATGTTTTCGGCGGTCATAACTTCGCTGCCGCCCGCTGCGAATACCTGTCCGTTTTTGATCATCATATATTTGTCCGCAAAACGCAAAGCCAGATTCAAATCATGCATAGTTACGATGGCGGAAAGCTGCTGCTCGCCTACGATCTTTTTGATGATATGGATAACCTCCAGCTGATTTTTTAAATCCAGATTACTGGTTGGCTCGTCAAACATCAGAATATCCGGCTGCTGCGCCAGCGCGCGGGCAATGGAAACCTTCTGTACCTCTCCCCCGCTCAGCTCGTCGACATAGCGCATGGCATACTCCTCAAGGCCCAGCGACTGCATCACGCTCTGCACGATCTGCAGATCTTTATCGGTCACATCCCATTGGATATACGGCTTGCGGCCCAGCAATACGGCGTCAAAAACGGTGCTGTGCGCAAATCGGACCGACTGCGACACATAGCCGATCTTTTTGGCTAGCTCGGTTCTGCCGTAGGATGTCAGCTGTTTTCCATCGATGATGACATCCCCGGACTGATGGCGGATAATGCGGTTGAGGCATTTGAGCAGCGTGGATTTTCCCGCGCCGTTGGTGCCCAGTATGGCAAGGCATTCGCCTTTGGCGATATTAAAATCGATGTCTTTAAGCACCTGATGGGACGGATATTTAAATGAAAGACCGTTGACGGATAAAATCATTTTCTTTTATTCCCCCTCATCAATAGGTATAGGAACAACGGAGCGCCGAGGATGGACGTAATGGCGCCCACGGGCAGTACAACCGGAGAGATGGCCACTCTGGCGACGGTATCGGACGCAAGCAGGATCACAGAACCCGCAAGAGCCGAAGCCGGGATCAAAAAACGGTGGTCGGAGCCGATCACCCGGCGCATGATCTGCGGGCCGATGAGCCCGACAAAACCGATGATGCCCAAAAAAGATACCGCGACGGAGGTGATGAGTGCGGATACCACTGTGCCGCCCATGCGCACACGCTCGGTATTGACGCCGAGGCTTTTGGCGCTTTCTTCGCCGTTATCCAGCGCGTTGTAGTCCCAGCGCCGGAAGATAAAGTAGCTAACGGAAGCGGCAACGATGACTGCCATGATGGCTACTTCCGTCCAGGAGGAGCGTCCCAGATCGCCGAATGTCCAAAAGACGGCCGCCGCGATCTGCACATCCTGCGCGAAATACTGGATGATCGTAATGCCTGCCGAAAACAGCGCGCCCAGCGCGACGCCGGCAAGCACAATGGTTTCGGGCGTAAAGCCGCGAAGCTTTGCCAGACCTAATATCATAAACATGGCGACCATGGAAAAGACAAAGGACGACAATGTGACTATGTACGGATTATTGATAATGACCGCATCGGCTGTAGAGCTTTGGATGCTGCCCGCTCCCAGAAGGATAATGGCTACATTGGCCCCGAATGCCGCGGCGTTGGATATGCCGAGCGTTGAGGGCGAAGCGAGGGGGTTGCGCAGATTGTTCTGCATAACGCACCCCGCCACCGAAAGCCCGGCACCCGCGATGATGGCGGTAAATACGCGCGGCATCCGTATGCGCCAGATCACCGCGGAAGACAGCTCGGTTCCCATTCCGATAATGGATTTGATGACTTCGATGGGATTGAGCGCAGCCGCGCCCGCATTGACCGAAATGACCGTGAGAGCCAGGACGAAAAACGTCAGAATAGTTAAGATGAGAAATTTCTTTTTTGTAAAGCGGTGATACGCCTCAATGCCCGTGGCTGATTCCAACAGCTGATTTTTATTACGCAATATTCCCTACCAACGGTTGCTGTAATCTTTAAAACAATCCAGGCAAACATTTTTGCCGTCCTGAATGCGGATCTTGTGCTCCGGCGCCGTTTCTCCGCAGATATCGCAGGCAACGCTGCCGAAAATGCGCGCTTCTTCCGGAAGGCCGAAACGCGGCTTGCTGATATTAAATACCTCTTCGGCGGGCGCTTCAAGGATAAATTTTTGCGATTCGCTGCGTTCCTTGCCTTTGGTTGCGTCGGCTTTGAGCATCAGGCGGACGCTTTCGCCGGTGTCGCGGTCCGTGGCCAGGGCCGGCGGAGCATCGAGACCCGGGTGGCGGTCGACAGGCCGAGGGGCGC
>DAITPG010000088.1:0-8959 GCA_036833715.1 Eubacteriaceae bacterium
GACTCTCACTCAGGCTTTTTCTGGTATTCCGAAAATGCGGATAAGCAGGTTTTTGCGCGTAAAATCGAAATTTATGATGGTGTAATTCCTTCCGGAAACTCAGCTATGGCCTGGGTGCTGAATACACTTGGAATTTTCCTTCACAACAGCGATTATTCCGAAAAATCAAGGCAAATGATATCAGCCATGGAAAATCGTTTCTCACATTCGCCGGCAGCATATTCGAACTGGGCGTCACTGGCACTTTCGGTCATGAGCGATCCTTATGTGGTAGCGGTTACAGGTTCCGATTGTGTGGCACGCATCAGGGAGCTTAAATTGAAGAACCTGCCAGGCACATTCATTTTCGGAAGCAAAACTGCGAGCCGGTTGCCCTATTTTACTGATCGTTTTGTGGAAGGGAAAACGCTGTCCCAGCTCCTTGGAGAGCGAAAGGTGCTGCCCGAGGAGGAAGTCATTCCCATCCTGATGCAGGTTCTCTCAGCCCTCGAGGCCTCAAACAGAGAGAACATCATTCACAGGGATATCAAGCCGCACAATATTCTGCTTACATCATCCAAGCTTCCCAAAGTCGCCGATTTCGGCATTGCCCGAGCCATCAATTCATCCACCGTTACAGCCACCGAAGAAGCGCTCGGCAGCGTTCATTATATTTCTCCCGAACAGGCAAGGGGAGGTTTTTTGGATGAACGGTCGGATCTGTATTCACTCGGTATTATGATGTATGAAATGCTGACGGGCGAGCTTCCGTTTGACGGCGAAACTCCCGTTGCCGTCGCGCTCAAGCACGTACAAAATAATGTGCCTTCTCCGCAGGAGAAGCAAAAAAACATACCTGAAGGCATTAACCAGATCGTGCTCAATCTGACGAGGCGCAAGCCGGATGACCGTTACCAGAATACCGATGAGCTGATTGCCGATCTAAAAAAAGTTGCGGAAAATATCAACGCGGACATCGCGCCTACATATTCATCTTCGGAATACGCGGGAGTGCCTGCGGTCCGCGATGAAAAAGGCATTGCCGTAAAGACAGCGCCCGATTCAAAAAAGAAATCAAAAAACAAAAAAAAGGCATTTTTATTCATCGGGATCATTGTCCTTGTTTTGAGCGTTATGGCTTATTCCGTTTATATGGGCAATTGGGGCAAAAAAATAGAGGTGCCCTCTATAGAGGGCATGACTATCGAGCAAGCTGCTCAGGAGCTTGCGAAAGCGGGCTTAAAATATGAAATTATTGAAAGAACCAACAGCGTGGAGATCGCCAAAGATGTGGTTATTAATCAGTTTCCCGATGCGGGCGAGCATATTAAAGCAAGTGAACTTGTACAGTTAAAGGTCAGTCTCGGCCCCAAATACATCATTGTGCCCAATGTAGTCGACCAATTGAAGGATGCGGCAGAAAAAACACTCAAGGATGCCGGATTCGTATTCGTGAACACCGTATACGAATTTAAGGATGATATTGAGAAGGATAAAGTTTTTGAGCAGAATCCGGCAGCTGGACTGGAAATTGCGGAAAACAGCACCATTATCATCAAGGTAAGCAAAGGCAAGGATACCGTTCCAGTGCCCAAGCTTACGGAAATGACTTTGGATCAGGCAAAAGCTGCGTTGACCGCAATCGGCCTTACGGTCGGAAATATCAGTTATGCGCCCAGCAGCACCTATGCGAAAGGCATCGTTATTTCGCAAACGCCGAGCGCTTACAGCGAGACGGAAAAGACAACAAAAATAGACTTGGTTATCAGCGAAGGCAAGCCTGTCAGCAAGACCATCAGCATCGATTTGAAAAAATATACTTCTGAAATAGAAGGTCAGACCGTTCAAGTAAAAGTCGATCTTATGGATGGCGATAATGCCACCACGGTTTATTCACAGACCGTCAATAAAGAATTAACGATTAATGTAAATGTAGAGGGATTAGGAAATAAAATTTACAATCTTTATATTAATTCGGAACTTGTATATTCCGGAGTAGTCAATTTTTCATGACAAGCGGTGTGATCATCAAGGGAGTAGGCAGTTTCTATTATGTTTTGAACGAGCTAGGCGAAGTTGTGCGATGCCGAATGCGCGGTTCTTTCCGAAATAAAAAGATCACTCCCGCAGTCGGGGATCAAGTCCATTATATTATTGACGGCCCCGGCGACGGCACGGTCGTGGAAATTCTTCCCAGAAAAAGCTATATGACCCGTCCATTTGTGGCCAATGCCACGCAGGGTGTGATCGTTGCATCGCTGAAAAATCCCGATATTTCCTTTATCCTTCTCGATAAAATGATCGTTAACAATAAAATTAACGGGTTAAAATCCATTTTATGCTTTAACAAGACCGATCTTGCCGATGATAGCATGTGTCAATACGTAACGGAGCATTACGGCAGCTGCGGCGCGGAATTGTTTTTTACCTGCGGTAAAACGCTGCTTGGCATTGATCAGCTCAAGGAAATTTTACAAAACCACATTTCGGTATTTACGGGTGTATCGGGCGCCGGAAAATCGACGATATTGGGACTGCTGGGCACAGATAAAACATTTAAAACCGGAGAAATCAGCGAAAAGATCAAACGCGGAAAAAATACGACCCGCCACAGTGAACTGATCGTGCTGGATGAAAATTCCTTTATTATGGATACTCCCGGGTTTTCCGATTTGGAATTGCTGCTTGATCCAAACGACTTATGGCATTATTACGAAGAGTTTTACGAGCATTCCGATTGCAGATTTAATACCTGCGTGCACATCAACGAGCCGGACTGCGCCGTAAAGGAAGCGGTGGCTCAAAATTTGATCAGCTCCCTGCGCTACGATAACTATAAATCGATCTATGAAAGCCTGAAAAAAACCTACAAACCTTATTGAGGGCGTCTATGAAAGTTTTGATCGTTTCCGGAGGCGAGATATCTTCGGATGATTTTATAAAAAATATTATTTCGTATTATACGCCGGACTGCATCATCGCGGCGGATTCCGGTGCCAATGCCCTGCATCGGTGCGGGATTGTTCCGCATATCCTCAGCGGCGATTTTGATTCCATCGATGAAGATGTCCTTATTCATTTAAAAGATCGATGCGAAGTGAATACCTTTCAGCCGCAAAAGGATGAAACGGACACCGAGCTTGCGCTTATGAAGGCATGCGATATCGGCGCGACCGAGGTACTACTGATCGGGGCGACCGGCAGCAGCCTTGATCACAGCTTTGGCAATCTTTGCCTGCTGGTTAAAGCGCTTGAACTTCATCTGCGTTGCTCCATATGCACCGAAACCCAGCAGATTTATCTGATCGATTCCATCCAACAATTCAGCGATATGAAGGATATCCGCGTTTCGCTTTTTCCCTTCGGCATTGATGCCCGGGGCATCGTAACCAAAGGTTTTGCTTATCCGCTTCATAATGAAACGCTTCGTTTCGGAGATGTGCGCGGTATCAGCAATATCGTTAAGGAAGATAACGCTTCCGTGCAGATTTCTTCCGGCCGGCTGATCGCTTTTGTCGATAAACCTTATTCTGGCAAATAAAAAAACTTGTCTGTTAATATCCGATTTTATTGTATCCCGATCCTTAGATAATGCGGTCGTGGGTGACAATTAACTCGGAATATATTTCAGCAAACTTCAATTATATGCGCTTTCCAAGCGTTATTTTTTTGCCTGAAAGATTAAATCTGTTCCAAATATCGACACAAAACGGGAAATATGATATAATTAGCTAAAAGTTTAATTTAGGAGCAGGCGGTTGAAAAAAGAGATAAAAGTCGATGATGATATTATCAACGAAATCATCGATAGCGAAAATGATTCAATGGATGGCGCCGATACTTCCTCAGCGGGAACTAAAAAATTAATGATCCTGTATGTGCTGGAAGTCTTAAAAAAATATTCCGATCAAAACCACAAATTGACACAAAATGAAATCATCAGCTATATCAAGCAAGATTATGATATGGATTGTGAGCGAAAAGCCATATCCCGCCATATCAAATCACTCATCGACCATGGCTATAAAATTGAAACTTATGAAAACAACGGCGAGGGCTATTATTTAAAAGAGATCGATTTTTCATCGGACGATGTGTTTATGCTTTGGGAAGGCATCATGGCTTCCAAATACATCAGCCGGGAAGAAGCGGCTCACCTTATCAAAAACCTAAGCCGTTACACGGGCGAATTCCGATTCGGCACCTCTTATTACGGCGGCATCATCAACAAGTATACCTATCCCGAAACCTTCATTTACGGAAATTTAAAGTTTATATTAACCGAAATGGCGTTAAACAAAAAGATTTCCTTTATCTATAACCGCTATACGATCGATAAGACACTGGAGCCCGTTACGGAAGAACCGATCACAGTGAGTCCGTACGCCATTCTTAATGCGGATAACGAATATTATCTGGCGGCATGTCCCGAATACGAGCATGAAATGGCCTGCTATAAGATCGGGCTTATCAGCGATTTGGAACATCTGGGCGTTTTGGGCACCGATATCAAGGAAGTGATCGGATATTCAAAAGGCTTTGATCCCAAAAAATTCACCGCAGCGTTTATCGATGGCTACGGCGGCGAAGTAACGGACTTTAAAGTTGTGATCCATAAGGATCATATCGAATCGGCCATCGAAACATTCGGCGAAGAATTTAAAATCAACCATATCGAAGAGGATAAGCTTACGCTCGATATTACATGCAATTTTGATAAAATGTATCAATGGGCGGTAAAAACCGCGGATTATTCCGAAGTCATTGAACCTGCGGCGCTGCGTTTTAAGCTGAAAGAATTTTTTGATGTGCAGTGCTGGAAATATCGATAATCTAATACCCATAATAAAGAGCCGAAGCTTGCTTAAGACAAGTTCGGCTCTGTTTTTTTTACCGGCTAGGTTAATTACAGCATCTTTCTTTTGATCATAAATAACACTCCGAAAATGGATACGCATAAAGCGATCGCCATTACGATCCAAAAACCAAACGGATTGTTTGTGAACGGTACCGGAACATTCATTCCCCATAAACTCGCTATGATCGTGGGAATAGTCAGTATGATTGTAATGGAGGTAAGCAGCTTCATAACGATATTAAGGTTGTTGGAAATAACGGAAGCGAACGCGTCCATCGTTCCGCTTAAAATGTCCATGTAGATTTGGCACATCTCGATGGCCTGTTTATTTTCCACGATGACATCTTCCAGAAGGTCTTCATCCTCCGGATAGGTTTTAATAAAGGATATCCGCAGCAGCCGCTCCATAACGATTTCGTTGCCTTTTAACGAGGTAGAAAAATAGACAAGGCTTTTTTCGAGCTGGAGCATCTGGATGAGTTCTTTGTTTTTCATGGACTTGTGCAGTTCCATCTGCACCTTGGTGCTGGCTTTATCCACTTGTTTAAGGTACGAAAGAAACATGGTTGCGTTTCTGTACAATATCTGCAAAATAAAACGATTGCGTTTTTTTGTGGAAAAACCGAGTATGCGCAAATCATAAAAATATTTTAACAGCGCGATATCCTTTAAGGATACGGTAACGATATTGTCTTTTGTCAGAATGATCGCCAAAGGAAGCGTAGAATACACATACGATTCTCCCTCGACCTCCACCGTGGGCGTATCGACCAAGATCAATACCTGGCCCTGTTCAATTTCCAAACGCGAACGTTCTTCTTCATCCAGCGCTGCCCGTATAAAATCGCTTTCAAGCTCAAGCTTTTCGGCGACCAAAGCGATTTCTTCCTCGGTAGGCGCAACCATATGGATCCAACTGTCGGGAACGATTTCTGTAAGTTTATGGATTTGGTAATCATCGGTCTTAAAAATAGTGATCATCGGCGCACCTCTCTTTTTTCATATTTTTAGAATTGTAGCACAATTTAATGAATTTAAACCGGGTATAGTTTTTTATTGTGATTAGTTCGGTAAATCGGGAACGGTTTGCTGTTGTTTCACCATACCGGTAACGATATAAGTTAAAAAAATAAAAAATCCCCCGCAAAAATAATCGGCAGGGGAATTAATCCAATCAAACCACCATACACAAAGTATGCTTCCGTTCAAGCTTTAGCATCGCAGGGCAATGTAATTGCATTAGATTATGCCTTGAAACGACATAACCTGCTGACCTTCTCATAGTGTCTCCACCATTGCGCGGCAGCAATCCGTATCCCTGCGGTAGCCTCACCTACCGTACTTATTCAATTAATTCAAGCATATCACTAAATTTGCCGGATGTCAATTTAAATTCTGGATTATTAGATACTCAATACTGAATTATTTTAGATAATATACATTGAGCAAGGCGTAAATGAAATAAAAAGAACAACAAGTCTTACAGGTGCGTAAGGCTTGTTGTTACCAATATTATTTTTCTTGATCTCAAAGATTGAAGTTGAGTCAAAAAGCCCTTTAAACAAGCATTTCGGCAAAGGTTTGCAAGGCGGTTTTGATTTGTTCGAAATTAACCATCTGGCGGTCAATTTCAATCTGAATCGACGGGATGCCGGCTTTTTCAAAGCCTTGCTTGATGGGCACATAATCAAATTCTTCAGGATCGCAGAATTTTGTCATGATCACGACCAAACCGTCCGCTTTTTCTTCTTTCGCCATGTCCAGCAGAAAATCAACTCGGTGCTTCTCCGCGTCGTATAAAACCGAACAATCCGATCGATCGCAAAACTGCTGCGCAAGCGCCGCCATGGGCTGCGCATTCTCCGGTATATCCGTGCGTATCTGGCGGGAAGCATGCGCCAGATCGTCGCCCGCGATCTGCAAGCCGAACGTATCAAACAGCTTAAGTAAATTCTCGTTGTCTGCGATGATTCCGCTGATGATCACTTTCTTTTTGCCGCTTGCCTCTGTCGGCAATAAAGCAAGTCCTTCATTGAGTTCCTCCACCATTTGCGCGTGTGCCGCCGTTTCCATAAAATAGCCGCTTTTGAATACATCGCTTCTTTCGATTGCGCCGATGGTTTGTCCGTGCTCGTTTGCCAACTTTATGAAATTGCGCATCGCTTTGTTGTGTTTGTTCGTCAGTTCATTCGCCTTTTGCAATTCTTGCGGCTCCAATTTTCTGCCCGCAATCTTCTCAAGCTCATCCAAAACCTTGTTGTATTTCGCAATCAAAAAATCCTTTCCATAAGGCGTTTTTCTGTTCTGCGGATGAATCACGGGGATCATGGGTATGCTTGGGACCGCATATTTCCAATTTTGCCCCTGACATTTTAACGTATCGCAAAGCGCGGGGATCATCATCGCGCTCAAACCTTCCAGTTTGCCCGTAATGCCCAGTTCAAGCGCCGTTTGCGCCACGCCGCAATAAAACGCAGGATAGTATTTTTTCGCTTCCTTTATTTCCATATCCGCGCCCCATACGCCAAACGGCACCATTCCGAGTGCGGTAACCAATTCGGTCGGGCAGTAAACGGGCATCCATCCGATTACTTTTTTGCCTTCTTTTATGTACTTGTCAAGCTGTTCCTTGGGAGAATTCGCAATATGATGGAATGCATTCAATAATTTTTTAACGTTGCTCATGCCTGACGGTTCTCCTTTTTATCTTTCATGATTTCATATAAGCCCTGCACGCGGGTATCGTACTGCGCTTTGCTGAAATTGCGCGGGTCGGATTGATCACCGTCAAAGGTGACGGTGGGCATATCGGCTCTTTTTTGAAGCTGACGGTCCAGTTCATACATAATGCCGCTCCAAAGCTTGCAGCTTCTGTTTGTGTGGATGATACCGCCTTCGCAATGCGCTTTTGTTGCGGCATCCACACGCAGCTGAAGCGCGCGTTCAAAGTTCATGCAATTCGGCACATTTGTATAAGCGGCCATTAAACCGTCTTCGTTGTCATAATTGATGCCGAATGCCGCGGCGTATACGGTTCCCACCATGTTCATGCCATAACTCATCAGCGTTTCCAGCTTGTGGCGCAGATAAGGCCAGCAAGCGATGCCTTCATACATCACGCGGAATTTTTGTTCAACTTTATAAGTGCTTTCGCCGGTCTTGGTCATTTCCTCATACTCTTCGGCAAGCTTCTCAAACGCTTCCGCGCCTTCCACGGTGCCCCTTGCGCAGCAGGCGACTGCCATGTGATTGAACAGATCAAATCCATTCAAGGGAGACGGTTCCGTATTACAGTAACCTGCCGCTTTCAGCCACGCCCGTCCCGTGCGGTTGGATTTATCCTCGTCCCATTTCTTGCCGGTGATTTCTTCCAGGTGATGGATCGCATCATAAAACTGCGCTTTTACATAAGCGATCTGTTCGGGCGGCGCTTCGTATTCGGGGTTGTACGGGATATCGATCATTATTAAAGGAATATTGAGTTCCTTGCTGATATTTTCATACCATTTGATCATGCAGTTGCAGATATTATTGCAGCACAATAAAAAATCCGGCTGCGGCATATTGAGTTCCGGTATATCCGTATCCTCGATGTATGCCAGGCTGATGCGGGCATAGGCGCAGATATCATTGGAATAGCCTTTGTTTTCGGACTGCACGCACATGCGCTCTCCGCCGCCTTTCGCCGAGACCGCGGCCGCATGATTTTCAGGATAAACCACTTTGATCCCAAGCGTCGTATAAATTTCCTGAGGAAAATTACTGGCGCACCAGCCGATTTTTTCTCCGTTATTTTTAGCTGTCCATGCGTCTTCATAGTGCTGTGCCGTCAACGCGCGCAGTAAATATTTTGCCGAATTTGGATCTTTTTCCGGCTTTTTGTCAACCGTTTTTTCGCTCATAGTCCGCTCCTTATCGTATTATTTGCTCATAAGCATAAATTGCAGCGCCCAAGGCGCCCATTAATTGAGAGAGGGGAGAGGTCGCAATCGATATGTCCAGCTCTTTTTCCAAAGCCTTAACGACTGCCGCATTAAAGGAAACGCCGCCGCTCATTACCACTGCAGGCGTTACGCCCACCCGCTTCACCAAACTGGCTACACGGCCCGCAACCGAATTGCA
>DAITPG010000089.1:0-8902 GCA_036833715.1 Eubacteriaceae bacterium
CTCACATAATTGGGAATGGCAAAAGACCCCTTATGAATGTCGGTGTTGTAATACTTCGTTTTGATCCCGAGAGCGTTCCATGCCTGCTCGTCCAGATCATGGACGGGATCATGTTTTTTTGAAGCAAAACCGAAGATCCAGTGACCCGACGGATACGTTGGAATATGCAGCTGATACACTTTGCAGATGGGGAAATATTGTCTGATGCGCTGGTGCGCCCGTTTCATCGATTTGGCATCTTCGCTGTAAAACGGCGATTCGTGCTGGTTGACCAATATGCCGTCTTCCTTAAGAGACTTATAGCAATTACCGTAAAATTCCTTGGTGAAGAGGCCTTCGCCCGGGCCGAACGGATCAGTGGAATCCACGATGACCAGATCGTAAGTATTCTCTTTGGTGCGCACAAATTTTAGACCGTCTTCGTAAAAGATATTGACACGCGGATCTGAAAGACCGCATGCAAGCTGCGGCAGATGCTCGATGCACGCATCGACGACTGCCTTGTCGATTTCGACCATGTCGATTTTTTCAATGGCATCGTATCGCACAAGTTCACGGATAGTGCCTCCGTCTCCGGCGCCAATCACCAGCACATTTTTAATGGCGGGATTGACAGCCATCGGAACATGCACGATCATTTCATGATAAATGAATTCATCCTTTTCCGTTACCATCATAAAGCCGTCTAAGGTCAAAAATCTGCCGAATTCCACCGATTCAAAAATATCGATCCGCTGAAAGTCGCTTTGGGCGGTATATATCTGACGGTCGACCTTGATTGAAAAACGAACGTTTTTTGTATGTTCTTCCGTAAACCATAGATCCATATTAATTCATCTCCACAACTTTGATATTCTTGATGGTGATATCTTCCGTACCTGTCAAAAAACAACCTTTTTCTCTGGCATAGTTGATGTATTCGATGATCTCATCCGTAATGCGTTCACCCGGAGCTAAAATCGGAATACCGGGAGGATAGCTCATTACATATTCACCGCAGATAAATCCTGTGCTTTTTTGAATATCGATCAGTCTTTTTTCGGCGTAAAAGGCCTCCTGTGGCGTCATTTCGATAATGGGATTGATGTATTCATGGTCAAACATGCCGGCCTTGTCTTTTGCGTACAGCCGTTTGATTTCATATAAAGCGGCAACCAGCCTTTCGATGGTAAAGTTATTGTCCCCTACGGAAATAATGGCAAGAATATTGCCGATATCGCCGAATTCCACTTGAATGCCGTAATCATCCCGAAGGATATCATATACTTCGATGCCCGCGAGGCCGATGTCCCTTGTATAGATCGACAGCTTGGTAACATCAAAATGATATACAGCGCCGCCGTCGCAGAGTTCGTTCGAAAAGGCGTAATAACCGCCGATCTTGTTGATCTCATCGCGGGCATACTGTGCCAAACGGACTACTTTGGCAAAAATTTCCTTGCCTTCGGTGGCAAGCGTACGTCTGGAAATATCAAGCGACGAAAGCAAAAGATATGATCCGCTGGTTGTCTGCGTTAAATTGAGTATCTGGCGGATGTAGCCCTGATTAAATTTATCGTTGATCAAAAGAATCGAACTTTGCGTAAGTGAGCCGCCTGTTTTGTGCATGCTGACTGCCGACATATCGGCACCGCAGCTCATCGCGGACGGCGGAAGATCATCACCGAAATACAAATGAGTGCCGTGCGCTTCATCCACCAGCATATATAGGCCGTTGGCATGCGCGAGTTCGGTAAGGCGTTTTAGATCGGAGCAGATGCCGTAATAGGTTGGGTTGTTTACAAATACGGCTTTGGCATCCGGATTTTCTCGGATCGCTGTTTCGACATCTTCATAGGTCATGCCAAGCGGGATACCGAGTTGTTTGTTGACGCTTGGGTTGACATATACGGGAACGGCGCCGCAAATAACAAGAGCATTGATTGCGCTGATGTGCACATTGCGCGGCAGAATCACCTTTTCGCCCCGTTTGCATACGGCCATGATCATGGCCTGCACGGCTGCGGTTGTTCCGTTTACAATGAAATAGGCGTGCGCGGCACCGAACGCATCGGCGGCCAGCGATTCCGCCTCTTTAATAACAGAAACCGGATGACATAAATTATCAAGCGGTTTCATAGAATTGACATCGACGGAAAGACATTGCTTACCCAAAAAATCCGTTAATGCGGGATTGCCTTTTCCCTGTTTATGGCCGGGCACATCAAAGGAAACGATGCGGTCGGCCTTGTATTCGTTGAGCGCTTCAAGAAGCGGTGTTTTGTTTTGAATCGATTTATCCATACCGCCCGCCTTTAATAGATATTCATGCCGCTGAAGATTTCGATCATTTCGCGGCGAAGATTATTATTGATCATCAGGCGTTCTTTGGGCGGAAGCTCATAGGAATCGACATTGAACAAATAATTCTGCAATTCGATTTCTTTGATAAGCATTTTGGTATGAAAAACATTCGACTGATAGACATTGACATCGATCGCGTCGTATTTTTTAAGTGTTTCATCCGCGATATAATCCTGTATGGATGTGATATCGTGATCCATAAAAAGCTTTTTTCCGTCCACATCGCGGGTAAAACCGCGGACGCGGTAATCGATGGTCATGATATCGGAATCAAAACTGCCGATCAGATAATCAAGCGTATTCAGAGGCGTAACCTGTCCGCAGGTAGAAACATCGATATCCACACGGAAGGTAGCTATAGAATTATCGGGATGATATTCGGGATAAGTATGCACGGTAACATGACTTTTATCTAAATGCGCGAGAATGGTTTCCCTGTCTGCAAACGCAAAAGCCCCTTGATTACAGGATTTATCGATCAATCCCGGGGATAAGATTTCTTCGGTGATCAATAAGGTGACCGAAGCCCCCTGAGGATCGTAATCCTGTTTGGAAATATTGAGCACATGCGCCCCGATCATTTCCGTTACATCGCACAATATTTTTGTTAATCGTTCGGAGTTATACTGCTCATCAATATAAGCGATATAATCCTTCTGTTCTCTCTCACTTTTTGCATAACAAACATCGTAGATGTTAAAGCTAAGTGTTTTTGTGAGGTTGTTAAAGCCATATAATGTCAGCTTTTTTTGCAACCCTATCATCACAACCTTTCATTCAATTCATTCAACTATTCTAGCACAGGCAGAAATGCAACATTAGTCGATTGCATTCTGTTTTGCAATGATATTTAAATACAAATCATATTATAGTGCAATTAGTGAAAAATGCAAATGATTTTTATTGATTAATTAACAAAATACGGCGCTATTCAAAATATTGAATTTACATGAATATGCATCAACATTCAGCTGACAAGCTTAGTATTTGCTTTTACTTATAAAACTTTCGTTTTTATTGAAAAAGCATTATTAAAGAAGCTGTTTCACTTCGTTTTCTTTGCCGAACAATACACATCCTCCGGTGTGTGTTTCCGCCATCAAACCGTTTGATTGAAGTTTCATAAACAAAGGCGATTGCAAAGCGGCAAGGAGTCCTTTATCTTTTAGGCTGGTATCGGAATGCGGTGAAAAAGGACAGGGCTGCGCTTCTCCGTTAGGGTCGATATAAAAGAAGCCGCGGCCGGCCGCAAGGCATCCTCCCGTATATTTTTCATCTCCGGGGAAAGCGATAAAGATCATATCGTCATACATCTTGCGATAGCCATTGATCCTTTTTTCCAAAATATCCCTTTCATCATCCGTCGGTGCGAGCATATCAGTACCCGCGCTTACAGGGACATATTCTACGTAAAAAATCAATTTGCAGCCTTTGGAATAAAGCTCGGCTATGTATTCATCGCTTGTTACGGTAGGCAGATTTTGTGTTGTAACAGTTATGGATACTCCATAGAAAATGCCTTTTTTACTCATCATGGCCATAGCATCCGTTAAAATTCGGTAGGTTCCTTCTCCGCGCCTCTCATCGGTCTGGATCTCAGTCCCTTCGATGCTTAAAATCGGAAGCAAATTTCTCTTCTTATGAAAAAGCTGCAAATATTCATCGCTAATCACTGTGCCGTTAGTAAAAATGGGAAATAAAATTTTGCTGTGTTTAGCCGCTGCCAGAACAACATCCTTGCGTAAAAGCGGTTCTCCTCCGGCAAGCAATATAAAGGATACGCCGATCTCTTCCGCTTGTTTAAAAATATCGTTCCATTGATCTACGCTTAATTGATCGGATGAAAGATTCTCTCCGCAGGAATGATTCTCTCTTGCATAGCAGCCCTTGCAGAATAAATTACAGCTGCTGGTAATGCCTGCTATCAAAAAGGGCGGAACATGTTGACCGCGCTCTTCATATTCGCTTCTGATACGATCCGCTTTTTTCGTTTCTGCCGTAAATTGAAGTAAAAAAGCGCTTTCCATTGGATTTTTTAAAGAAGCTTTAAATGCATTTGAGATAATCTGCTCAATGGATATCCGCATATATTCAGATAAGTTAAAAATTTCCATGATTTCTCCTTTTTTGATTATAGTTATAATATGAATAACAGCCTGGACCTAACTCCATTTTTACGATTTATTACAAGCTTTCGTAATGATAAAAGAGCTTATAGTAAGCTCTTTTTTGATAAAAATTTATTTCATTATAATTAGAATTTTTAAAAGTATCAATCAAATTACTATCATTTAATGGATAATTAACAATATTATTCGTCTTCAGGTTTTTCTTCGTTAATTGGCGCATTGGGATTGAACATGCGGTAAATGGTTTCAATAGCTTCGTTGACCGAATCCTCATAGGGTACCATAACATAGAGCTTTTCGGAACCCATGGTATACGTCGGCCTGTAGGCATCCCCGCCATTTAATGTTATAGAGGTAATGGTCCAATCCGCCATATCCACAAGCTGCATTTGAATGAGACTAGTGATCTCAGCCGACGTCATGTTGGTTTCAAAACTGCCGGATAAAGCCTTTAAAACCGCATTGTAGTTTACGATAATCGACGGGGAGGTCATTTTATCAACCATCGCCGATATAACGGCTTCCTGGTTTTTTCCTCTGTCTCGGTCGCCGAATGGCATGTGAGTGCGGTCCCGCGCAAATGTCAGTGCTTTGAGTCCCCTCATCTCCTGCCACCCCACAATATATTCGTATTCACCTTCGGTAAAAGCATATTCCGAATATACATTGATACCGTCCAATGCATCAATGAGATTGGCAAAGGAGGAGAAATTGACTTTAATATAATAAGGTATTTTAGTATCGAGCAGCGCTTCGAGCGTGCTCATTGAGCAATCCACTCCATAGAATCCTGCATGGGTTAGTTTATCGTAATTACCTTCCTCGCCGTTTAATTCCACATAATAATCACGCGGTACAGAAGTCAGCAGAATTTTTTTCCCCTTTGGATCAATAGTGGCAACAATGTTGACGTCGGATCGGCCCGGTTCATCCAAAGGTCCGTATGCATCTATACCGGTCAAAAGAACATTGAATGTTTCATCGGTTTTAAGAGGCTTTTGTGTGCCCGATGAAGCGGCGGTTTCTCTGCGCACGGTATATATGACCTTTGTTTTACTTTCAAAATCCGGAAATTTATCTAAAATAAGGCTTCGGTAAGTCTCGTTTAAAAGCATTACTTGCGCGCTTCCTCTGTATAGGTCATTGATCTGCGAATCAAAGTCGACATATTTTTTTGTCGCTATGTCTTTATGCAGACGCTCATTGATTTTTTCGACCGCAAAATTGGTATTTTCCAAATCGATTACATCTCTGATGGCGAATATTTTATCTTTGACATCGCTGATCTTGTCCGCTTTATCATTACTTAAGACAATCACGGATATATTTTCTATTTTCATGCCATCGGATGCGGTCATGTGCGCCAAGGCGTCATATCCTTGATATAGGAAAATACTGCCCGCAGCCATGCAAACGCATAAAACAATACTGATTATCCTGCTTATTTTCCCTGCCGTAGTTTTGCGGTGTTTTTTTGTCTGTGCCAGATAGGCTATGATAAAAGCCAGTAGCACAAGACCGATAAGGCCGAAAAAATACAGATCCGGTAAAATATTGACAAGTTTTACAAATAAAATAAATACAATGCTGATGATCAGCTGAAAACCCAAAAGAATTTCATAATGTTTGCCGCTTTTTTTGTTTTTTAGTTGACTCATATAGACCTCAAATACGGTAAAAATTGCTGCGAATATTGTCGAAGACACATATTTAATTATTATAACATTTTTTTTTGCGGCATGACAGTAGTTATAAAAATATTATATAAATTATCGGTATTTTAGATATCTTAATAATAAAAATATTAATCTTCGATCTGCCATTCTCCAAGATATAAGGAACCGAATCCTTCTGTTTTATCCAGAAGCAATTTATTGAGATATTCTATCCTACGATAAGAGATGAAGGAGCTGACTCTGTATTCTCCGTAATATTTATATTCAGAATCAATGCCGTCATTTTCTTCATCATAAGAGGCGTAAATTAAGCTGAAACCAAAATACTTGATTTCCTTTTCAAAATCCACCGGATCGTTTTTATCCTTAAAATTGACAAAAAAGTTGATCTCATATTCCCTGTCAAATGAAATACCTCGCATAAAAAGCTGTTCGATGTAGCTGCGGCTGATGATCCCGCAAAGTTCTGCGTTGGATGGATTTAAAATGGTTTTATAGGCAGTCCAGTCCGAATCGCTTTCGCACTTGTAATTTTCAATTTCAAATCCCGAGGCGTGAGTCTTATTACGGATCTCTTCCTCAAGCCCTGCTGTGAATCGGTTTGTATAAACATAAAAGGTCATATGTCCCGTAAGCGAATGCGTCACATAACCCGCAAACAACGCATGCCGGCTTCGCATGATATTGACGTAATATTTCAAAAGCTGAACAAAATCTCTCGGAACTTTGGGAAATTCTTTCATTGCGATATCAAAAGTTAAAAGTCTGTCGGTATCAACGATCGGTATAAATTCGGTCAGAAACAAATCGACGGTTATGCAATGATCTCCTCTTTCAAACATTTGCACATTACTGTAAAGCAGCTCATTTCTGAGGTAATAATATAACGGCAGAATACACAGCGAAAACATTAGAACGATCACCGTATAAGCCATTATGTCATGCTGAAGGCGTGAATCGACCGCTCCGTGAAAAAACATATGGATGAAATAGCTCGAAAAAATAAGCAGCCATGCAACAAAAGACGGTATTGCGGAAAAGCGCAGCCCGGACATAAAATAGACGAGACCGAAAAGTATTATAAAACCGTATAATAGCTTATCAAAAATAATATCCTGATCAAAAACGGATACAGCTTTCCCAAGAATTCCCAAAATTCCGATAGATACGCAGACAATGAGCCCAATTATACGGATAAGTTTCATGGGTAGTTCCTGATTGGATATGAAATTGGATTGTGAGTGAAACCATTCACGGATGCAATAACGCTGATAAAGCTTATAATCAAATTTTTCAGGCTCACCGACTGCTTTTGAATCAAAATAACCGATGAGCGATTTATGCATATGTTCCTGAAAACCGCAAATAATGCTTACCGAATATAAGACGGCAGTGCTTAAAATGGCAACGGTGAGTGATAAATGCAGTCCGATACTGCCGATGCTGTCAGCCAAATAATAAAACGCAAACCCAATAAGCATAGCAAGCAAAAACGAAAGAAAATAAATGGCAATTTTTAAAGCGTTTTTGACTTCAGCGATGAAAAAGATCGTTCCGCTTACGGCCGAAAAAAGCAGCACGATGATTCCGGCTGTCTGATATTCCCGCATAGTCAACAAAACCACACTCACCGCAAGGCTGATGGAAATATAAAGAATGAAGAATAAGATCTTATTGCGTATCAGTACTTTCATTTTTTTCACCAATACTGTTGATTTTAATAACGGGCAGATTGATTTTATATAAAAAACATAATGTACGGACTGCGAATACAATGGCAACGGAAAGATATCCGCTCAACTGAATACCTAAAATCGGATATGCAAACCACAAAAAAACAACGCCCGTCAGTGCGGCCACGGCATACACATCGCGGTGAAATACCGCGGGCGTATCGCCGCTGAGAAGATCGCGCAGAATTCCGCCGCCCACCCCTGTCATGATTGCGACAAATACAAAACTCGAAAAGGAATAATTCGATTCGATCGCCTTGATGCCTGCATCCACAGCAAATGCCCCAAGGCCCAACGCGTCAAGCATGACGATGGTCTTATTGAAAGTAAACTTGTTGCGCAATAGCAAAATCACCGTTGCGGAAGCGATTGCCGTAAGGATCATAGTGTTGCTTGTAAAAAACAAAGGAATGCCTCTGTCCATAACCACATCCCGAATAATCCCTCCACCGGCAGCCGTTGTAATCGCTAAAATATAAACACCGAACAAGTCCATTTTTTTGATAATGGCCTGATAAGTACCCGCCGCCGAGAATGTGATGACTCCGATGATTTCGAGGATGTTCATGATCGACAAAAGATTATACCTCGGGGAAAACTTAAATTAAATCTATTTTAACATACAATAAAAACATACCATATGTTTTCAAAAATAATTCATTTTTTATTTTTTGGCGATACAGGGATTTAATGTAAGTAGCAGCCAAAATGGAATAAACAAGCAAGACACGCATAATTATGCGCGCCTTGCTTGTTTTGGAGTTTTTGCAATGTTTATATATATTTGGAGGTATATATAACTGAATGAATCAACAGGTAGCAGGTTAGAAAAAAACGAGGTATTATATCTTATATTTCGGTTTAGCCGAATAGTGGGTATGCAATAGTTTATGGGAAACGTGGCCGTTGGGTTCGCCTAGATATTCCGTATAAATTTTCTTTACAGCGGGATTGTCATGCGATTTTCTCCATTTGGCTACGCCGGCGTCTTGATTGTACAAGACTTTCGCGCGTTCCTGCT
>DAITPG010000090.1:0-8879 GCA_036833715.1 Eubacteriaceae bacterium
TAAACGATATAATTGATTTTGGATATTTCGGTATAAACATAGGATTGTTTACCGGATTCCATTACCTTGCTGGCGTATTGCTTGTAATCGGCGGTTTGGGTTTCATCCAGAGAAGAACCGATCAAATTGATGTTTTTGTCAAACAGCAAAATAGGAATGGAATATACTTTGGATATCTCTTCGGCGTAAAAAGGAGCGCCTGCTTTGTACAGCACTTCATCCTGACCGGAAAGCTGCGTGGAACGAATCGATTGATTGATCATGATCGACGCTTCATTAGCGGTCGTTGTCAGGTTGTTGATATAATTATTCATGGCATAAGACGCTATGCCCTGCGTTACCAGAATACAGATTAAGGCAATCAAGGCAACCGCAATGCCGACATTGACAGCGACAAGACGTGTTTTAAATCTCATTCTCATCGAAATTCCTCATCTTATACCCGATCCCGAATACGGTTTCAATATATTTCACATCGCTGTATAAAGAGATCTTTTTTCTGAGGCGCTGGATATGCATGTCAATCGAACGCGTATCAATATGAAAATCTTTTTGCCCAAGCTCTTTGAAGATCATTTCCCGCGAAAACACCTTATCCTTACTGGTTATCAATAATACCAATATCTCATATTCGGTTACCGTCAGCTTTAATGGCTTATTATTGATATAAGCTGCCTGAGAATCCGGAAACAAAACCAGATTCAAATTTCTGAATTCGCGCTTCTTATTCTGGTCGATCGTTTTATATCGCCTGATAAGCGCCTTGATACGCGCCAGCAGCTCCCTTGTATCAAAGGGTTTGGTTATATAATCATCGGCGCCGGTTTCAAGCCCGCTGATCTTGTCCACCGTTTCGGATTTTGCAGTCAGCATAATTACCGCCACATTGGAATGAGCGGTTATTTCCCTGCAGACTTCCATGCCGCTCATCCCGGGCAGCATTAAATCAAGAAGCACAAGATGGGGTTTAAAGGAACTGAATAATTCCAGCGCGGATGGCCCGTCATAGGCGACTTCGCAAACATATCCTTCCATTTCGAGTTCCAGCTTCAATAATTCGCAAATGCTTTCTTCGTCATCAACAATCAATATTTTATCACTCATTTTTTCCACCGTTTAACCTATATTTTAATATTATACACCTTTTTTTATATGAATTTGACTAAAAATGGAGAATTTTTAATTCGAAAATTTTACACTTACGCGCATCGCCTATTTTTTATTGACAAATTTGGGCGTTTCCATTACCATAGTAGAAATACATATTTATGCAGATTAAAGGAGTTTCTTATGGATAAAAAAATAACTTTCATCGGCTGCGGAAATATCGCCACCGCAATGATCAAAGGCATCGTCCGTTCGGGTAAGTTTACAGCCGATGATATCATGGCTTCCGATAAAAACGAAAGCAGATTGAAAGCGGTCAACAACGAGTTGAATATCAATATCACCACCGATAATATAGCAGCAACAAAATGGGCTGATATCGTGTTTTTATGCGTGGAGCCCAAAATGTCAAAGCTTGTCATTGAGGAAATCCGGGATTCGGTCGATCAAAGCAAGATCGTTGTAAGCGTTGCGGCGGGCATCAACCTTTCTGATCTTACGGAATGGTTCAATAACGATGCGCGCATCGTTCGTATCATGCCCAATATCCCTATCTTGGTCGGCGAAGGGCTTACGATGATCTGCGAAACGGACAGCGTCAGCGCGCAGGAAATGGACTATTTAAAAGGAATCATCACATCTTTCGGCAAAGCCGAGGTCTTAAGCGAAAAATACATGAATGCCTTTATAGCGCTTGCATCCTCTTCACCGGCTTTCATCTATATTATGATCGAAGCCATGGCGGATGCCGCCGTTGCCATGGGACTGCACCGGGATCTTTCCTATAAAATTGTGGCGCAGGCGGTCTACGGTGCCGCTAAAATGGTACTCGAAACAGGCAAGCATCCCGGAGAATTAAAAGACATGGTCTGCTCGCCCGCGGGTACGACCATCGATGCCATTGCTTCACTTGAAGAAACCGGATTCCGTCACAGCATTTTGAAAGCACTTAAAGTAGGCGAAGAAAAATGCAACCGCATCAGCAAGGGTTGACATACGGATAGAATTGAACACAAAGCAGCCCTTTACGGCTGCTTTTGTTTTACGGATCGGTACGCACACGGCGATAATAATATACATAATCCATGCATCCATGGTATAATGAATTGTATTTTTATGCAAAATCAATCAACAATATCATTGATTCGGAGCGAAACTATGCAATACAGAGTCGAAAAAGATACGATGGGCGAAATACAAGTGCCCGCCGACAGGTACTGGGGTGCCCAAACGCAGCGGAGCCTGCAAAACTTTAAAATCGGTACCGAGCGGATGCCCGCGGAGATCATACGGGCGTTTGCCGTTTTAAAAAAAGCGGCCGCAAAAGTGAACTGCGCGCTGGGATTGCTGGATGAATCGGATGCGGAGGTTTTGTCACAAGTGTGCGATGAGATCTCGGCAGGCAGGCATAATGCCGAATTTCCTCTTGTAATCTGGCAGACGGGCAGCGGAACGCAGAGCAATATGAACATTAACGAAGTGATCGCCAACAGAGCAAACGAGCTGATCGGATCTAAAAAGATCCATCCCAATGATCACGTGAACAAAGCGCAAAGTTCCAACGATACGTTCCCTTCCGCGATGCACATTGCCGCCGTCATCGAACTGGAAGACTGGCTGATCCCCTCCCTGAAAGCGCTGAAGCAAACATTGGCTCATTTATCGGAGGAATATAAGGATATTATTAAAATCGGACGAACCCATCTGCAGGATGCGACTCCTTTGACTTTGGGACAGGAAATCGGCGCATGGGAACATATGCTCAAAAAATGCGAAGGCATGATCCTTTCATCCATCGAAGGTTTGCGGGAGATCGCCCTCGGAGCTACGGCGGTGGGAACGGGACTAAACACACATCCGCTTTTCGGTGAAAAGGTTGCCGAAGAGATCAGCAGGCTTACGGGCAAGCAATTTCGTTCGGCAGAAAACAAATTTCACAGCCTTACGAGCAAGGATGCTATGGTGTTTGCCCACGGCGCTCTCAAGGCGCTGGCAGCTGATCTAATGAAGATCGCCAACGATGTGCGCTTGCTGGCAAGCGGTCCCCGATGCGGTATCGGGGAATTGACTTTGCCCGAAAACGAACCAGGTAGCTCCATCATGCCGGGCAAAGTCAATCCCACCCAATGCGAGGCGATGACGATGGTTTGCGTGCAGGTGATGGCCAATGACGTAGCTGTGGCAATGGCCGCCTCGCAGGGAAATTATCAGCTGAATGTTTACATGCCCGTAGCCGTTTATAATTTTCTGCAGTCCGTGCGGCTTTTGGCGGATGCCATGCTTTCATTCAATGATAACTGCGCGGTCGGCATCAAACCGAACAAGCAGAAGATCGAAGAATATTTAAATCAAACGCTGATGACTGTAACGGCGCTCAATCCTTATATCGGTTACGAAAATGCTGCAAAGATTGCAAAAAAAGCGTTTGCCGATAACAGCACGCTCAAACAGGCGGCGATTGAGCTTGGAATTTTAAGCAGTGAAGAATTTGACCGTTACTTTAAAATCGAAGAAATGATCCGGCCGAATTTATAAATAAACAAACGATAGGAACAAGGATAGACAGGATAACAGGAGACTTATTCATGGATTTTTTTAAAGAAGCGCTTCGTATGCACGAAGAGAAAAAAGGTAAAATTGAAATCGCATCGAAAGTGGATGTAACAAACTTCACGGAACTCAGCATTGCTTATACGCCCGGGGTCGCGCAACCTTGTTTGGAAATCGCAAAAACTCCGGACGATGTATACAAATACACCACCAAAGGAAATATGGTGGCTGTCGTCAGCGACGGATCGGCCGTTCTTGGACTCGGCAATATCGGCGCCGCCGCCGCGATACCTGTCATGGAGGGCAAAGCCGTGCTTTTTAAAAAATTCGGCGGCGTTGACGCTTTTCCCATTTGCCTGCAGACGCAGGACACCGAAGAGATCATCAATATCGTTAAAAATCTGGAGCCGGTGTTCGGCGGCATCAATCTGGAAGATATCTCCGCGCCGCGCTGCTTTGAGATCGAAACCAGACTGCAGCAGATCATGGATATACCCGTATTTCATGACGACCAGCACGGAACGGCCATTGTAGCCTCCGCGGCGCTGCTCAACGCTTTAAAATTGGCGGACAAAAAGATCGGTGCAATCAAGATCGTTTTAAGCGGCGCAGGCTCCGCCGGAACAGCTATCGTCAAAATGCTGATGGACTTGGGCGCGGACAGCAAAAAAATGCTGGTCTGCAACAGCAAAGGCATTCTTTATGAAGGCATGGATGGCTTAAAGGGAGATAACCAGCTTGAGCTGGCCCGGGTTACAAACGGTCAAAATATAAATGGCTCATTAAAGGATGCAATGGCGGGTGCGGATGTGTTTATCGGCGTTTCGGCGCCTGATATCGTCACGGAGGAAATGGCTGCTTCCATGAATAAAAAGGCGATTTTGTTTCCGATGGCCAATCCAGTTCCAGAAATCATGCCGGATATTGCGCTGAAAGAAGGGGCATTCATCATCGGAACGGGCAGATCGGATTTTCCCAATCAGATCAATAATGTATTGGCTTTTCCGGGGATTTTTAGGGGAGCATTAGACGCGCGGGCAAAAAAAATCACACGGGAAATGAAGATTGCAGCCGTGTACGCGCTTGCGGATTTAATTAAGGACGACGAACTGAGTACGGAATATATCCTTCCCAAGCCGTTTGATGATAGGATCGCCGCAGGCGTTGCAACGGCTGTGGGCGAGGCTTGGGTCAAAAACAATCAATAAAACCGCAAAACAGGTCTGAATTTTCAGGCCTGTTTTTTATAGGTTCAGATAATACCCAAAGCACGCGAGAAAAACAGAAAGGCAAAAATCGTAAAAATTGATAAAAGGGTGGTGCTTACGATCGTCTGCGCAGCCAATTCCTCGTCGCAGCCCATCATTTTAGCCATCAAGTAGGTTGATACCGCAATCGGAGAGCAGAAAGTCGCAAGCACGACCATAAAATCGAGTCCCCGAAGCCCTGCGCAATAAGCGCCGGCCAAAACGATAGCGGGCAATAATACGAGTTTCATGGCTGTGGCAAAAATGATCGCCGCAAGATTATTTTTGACTCGGCTGAATCTTATTTGCGCGCCCAAAACCATCAGCGCAAAAGGCGTCGCCATGGCTGCGATCGTTTGAAGCGGATCGGATACAAAAAGCGGAAATTTTATGCCGGCCAAGTTGACACAGATCGCCGATAAGGAAGCGATGATAAAAGGATTCTTTATAATGCTCAAAAGCATGGATTTAAAATCGGAGCGCCCGTTTGCATTGTAGACCGATAAGGCTACCACCGCAAATAAATTGGATATCGGCACAAAAACAGCGGCCAAAACCGATACGGCTACAACGCCTGCGGAACCGTAAGCGGCCTGACAGATGGGAATGGCAAACAGAATATAATTGCTTCGGGTCATCGCCTGGATCAGCGTACCTCTTCTGGCGTTGTCTTTTATGCATAAAAGAACAACGATAAAGGCAATCAAATTGACCGCCGCCAATGCCGGCAGGGAATATGCGGCCAACCGGATATTTGCCGTCGAATGGAGTTGCGCCGAATAAAGGCTGTTGAATAAAACGGAAGGCAAAAAGAGCTTAAATACCAGCTTATCGGCGCTGTCCAAAAAACCGTCCGTGATCCAGCCGATCTTCTTCAGCGCAAGACCCAGCAGAATCAAAAGGAACAGCGGCAATACGATATTGGCGGAAAATACTAGGTTTTGCATCGATTTCTCCGAAATCATCAAGTCCTATGATTATACACCAGGACAAAGCTTAATCACAATTTGTTTAATTAACAAGAAAGCCCAGCAAGAAATTCGGCTTGAGGTTTGTTTTTGAACACCGGAGACCAGCCTTTGCCTGCTTTATGGAACATATGGCATGGTCCGACCGCAGCTATAAAAAAATAAAGAATCGCTAAGCGATCCTTTATCTTCTTTTTTCTTTAACTTTTACAGCCTTACCGACTCTTCCTCGTAAGTAGGTCAGTTTAGCCCGACGTACTTTACCGCTTCTCACCACTTCGATCTTTTCGATACGGGGGGAGTTTAGCGGGAAGGTCCTTTCAACACCTACGCCGTAAGAAATTTTTCTTACCGTAAATGTTTCGCGAGAGCCGCCGTTTTGACGTTTGAGCACAATGCCTTCAAATATCTGAATTCTTTCACGTTTGCCTTCAACAACCTTTACGTGAACCTTTACGGTATCGCCGATGAAGAACGGTTGAAGATCGTCTCTGAGGTTTTCCTGTTCGACTACTTTTAATAAATCCATATCTGTGCTCCTCCTTCCTTCCTAAGCGTTCTTGTATCTAACAGAGGACCGCCGTAATAGCCTAAATAGTATAACACAATAATATCCGGTGTGCCAAGAAAAAAATTAAAAATATTCAGTTATTCATTATCAATATTTGGTAATAATTACTTTGCAACTTACGTGTGAATCTCCCCTCACCGATTGACTTTGTATTTTATAACAAGTATAATAAATACCAGCCGTACTATGTGGGGAGCCAGCGGTGCCTTGTTACCTGAAATCCGCTATAGCAGGACAGACCGCCTTTCGCAGGACTGCGTTTTCATAAACGGCATTTTATAAAATGCGTTGAGAATCGGGTCTCGTGCAACATGCCCCCGTAAACCCCGTCAGGTCCGGAAGGAAGCAGCGGCAGGCGGAAAGGCATGTGTGCCGCGAAGTTGCCTGATTTGAGTGTTTTATAACAATAACCTTATGAAAACAGGTTCAAAAAAGGTGTACGGCTAATAAAATAATTTGGAGAAATTATGAAATTCAAAATCATCGGCGACAGCTCATTGGATATGAATGAAACCTTAAATGCACGCGTAAATCCCGGCTATGCTCCATTAATCATGACGATAGCCGACCGTACTTTTGTTGACGATGAAAATTTGAACCTTCATGATCTGATGGATACCATAGCTGCCAGTAAGGATGTTGTCAAAACAGCGGCTCCTTCGCCCAATGATTTTTTAAAATATATGAGCGCGGATCTCGACGGCGTCTTCATCATTACGCTCTCATCTAAATTAAGCGGAACATACAATTCCGCCACTGTGGCCAAACAGCTTGCCAAAGAGCAGTTCCCCGATCTTAAGGTAGAGGTTATCGATTCGCTTGCCGCCAGTGCGGGGGAAACGACCATTGCCATCTTGATTCAGGACTGCATCGACAAAGGCATGCAGTTTGAAGAGATAATGGCGGCAGTGGATAAATTCAAAAGCAACAACAAGCTCTATTTTCTGCTTGATAATATTGACACGTTGGTCAAAAACGGAAGAATGAGTCTTTTAAAAGGACTTTTTGCGCAGCTGCTGCACATTAAACCGATATTGGGCGCAACACCGCAGGGTGAGATCGATCTGTATGACAAGGCACGCACCTACGGAAAAGCGCTTGAGAAACTTGCGGAGCTGTTTTATTCCACAACGATCGATGCAGAAAATCGGGTTATGGTGATCGCGCATTGCTTTGCGGAAGATCGCGCCAAACAATTGAAACAAATGGTGGAAACTAAACGTACTTTCAAAGACATCGTGATCGTACCCATGAAAGGATTATCCTCGGTATACGCCAATGTAGGCGGACTCGTCTGCGCGATGTAATAAAAATAATAGTTAACTGAATAAAATATAAAAAAAGTCTGTCGCAATGCGCAGACTTTTTTAAATGATTTTAAAATAGGGCTTAAATTCAAACTTCAGCTGTTTGATCAGCTTTTTGCTTTCACTTAAAAGCTCTTCGATTCGCTTTTCATCGATCCGCATCAACCGGAAATGCAGCGATGTCGCGTAATCGTTAAAATCTTCAAAGCTGCAGTCGATGTCTCCTCTGAAATACGCCAGCGTCAGGGCCAGTGTTGCGCCGCTTGCGGAATAGGCCAGCATGGAGATTTCATCGTTATTCGCATTGATGGGCAAATGATAATGCCGGTCGTGGATCTTATAAAGATTGACCGCATTTTTTGATTGAATGTCTTCATAATGGGCATCTGCGCGCTCTTTGATGAAACGAAATACCTTGGGATCTTCGTAATATAATTGATTTGTGAGCATAATTTCTACAAAGGTACTTAATTGAAGGTCATAATTTTGCATTTCATAATACTGTTTATAGATCTTGAAGGCAATGCTGTTTTTGTTTTCTCGGGTATACTTATCGCTGACGGCTTTCGCCAAAAAAGATTTTCTTTTAAAATGATAGGATATCAAAGGGCTCGAAATTCTACACTCCTCGGCGATCTGTTCAAAATACGTATTGGTGTATCCCTGATCGTAGAAAAATGTTGTGGCCGCATCGATGATCTTATTTTTTGTAATATCGTTGGTCGTATAAATTTTTTTCCCGTTGCTCATTTCATTATTATAACAAATTTTTATATGATATCAAGAAAATTATGAAAACAGGCGTTTCGTTTCACATAACTTGAATCTTGAGTAAAATTACAAATACTGAATCGATTAAGTATTTTATCGCTTTTCTATTGACAATATTTAAAAATTGTCTTAGAATACAAATACTTGAATAAGTTGGTGAATAGAATATATGGACAAGTCCATATAAAAAGGAGGATTATTCAAATGTCAAAGATCACCGAAGTAAAAGCAGCCGTAGAAACCGGCAAAACCAAACTTATCGCAGGCCTCGTACAGGAAGCCCTCAATGAAGGAGCTGCCGCTAGCGACATCCTTCAGTCCATGATCGATGCTATGAGCATCGTCGGCGACAAATTTT
>DAITPG010000091.1:0-8875 GCA_036833715.1 Eubacteriaceae bacterium
CCCCTGATCGATTCACAGGGCAACGTCTTCGGCGTATGCGGGCTCGAGATCAGCGCCATGCTCTTCAAGCTTTCCAACATGCCCGACAATACGCAATTCAACCGCATCTTCTGCCTGATGACCCGCTATGAAAATGAAACCGTCCAAACGGCGCGCTCTTTGTTTGCAGGCAGTTATAACGCTCGCAGCAGCGCCAGCGGCAATACCGCGCTTACGGTAAACGAACGTGCCAAAGCGTTTTCCGTCTACAGCATAGAAAACGAAGCGCAGTATCTGGGATTTCAGCAGTCCGTCGAGCTCTATCCCGAGGATTCGGCTTATGCGGACGATCAATGGATCGCCGCGCTCATGGTGCCCAAAGCCGACATTATGGCAGCGGTACAAAAAAAGCAGATGCTGTTCATCGTTCTGTTCGCGTTTCTTTTGGGTGTTGGCATCATCGGGGCGATGCATTTGAGCAAGTTTTATCTCAAACCGATTATGGACGGCATCGAGCGCATCCGCGCAGATGAATATTCCGATACCGAAAAGACCAAAATACGCGAAATCGATGAGCTTATCGACCATTTGGCTTCACACAAAGAGGAGCTGCGCGCAAAAAGCGGAGGCTTATCATCGGCGCTCATCGATGAATTCATTAAAAATACGCAGACGCTGTCGCAGGCCGAGCGTGCGGTCTTTAATCTGTTTGTGCAGGGGCACGACTACAAAGAGATCGCGGAGATGCTGTTTTTAAGCGTGAATACCATCAAAACGCACAACAAGCGCATTTATGCCAAGCTCAATATCACATCGAGGGAAGAACTGCTCCTTTATGTCCATCTTCTGCGGGAAGCAGGAGAAATGCTTTAACCGCATCAAAAGGCCGACGCAAGGGGTTGAAAAGCCGGCGCAAATTTTGTCGAAATATTTTTTTGCACCTCGAATTTAAATCATTATTAAACTTTTTAATTTATTATTTATTTTTAATAACTATTTAGCTGTTTTTGCCGATAAATATGAAGATACCAATGTGTATTCTGCAAAATTACGCGTTTTAGGGACATTTGACAAATGTGCCATTATTTGGTATTATAAAATAGAAAAAAACTGTCATTGAACGGGGATAACCATGAAGCAAAAAATCGGCATCTTGCTTGTGCTGGCCGTCATTGTCGTCGGGTTAACAGGCCTAAGCGGGATCATCTCGGACAACGATTATTCGTTGATTGAATTCGGTAATATGTCCATCCGGCATCTGCGCAATTCCACCAACATGAACATCTCCGCGCTGGATCAAAATCTTAACGTGCCCGAATTCATACAGCAGGAAGTCACCGCCGAAGACACTTCCTACATGATCTTTCAATCGACAGTCAAAGAATACCTTACCGTAACCACTCTTTCCAACAAAAACAGCGACAGCATCTTAATCAGCCTGGATAAAACCAAATTCTCCAAAAGCGAGCTGCTCGACAAAATGAGCGAATTTGTGCTTGTGGTCTGCGGCGTTGTGCAAACCATCGATACACGGGCGGACATGAGCGAATTTTTAGCCATGCTCGATTCGGATATCAATAAAACCACATACCGAACCCCGGTCACTTATCATGACTATATTTACTATTACAATAATTCCGATGAAATATGCAGTATCATGATTACGGTTGCCGTAAAAGCGGTGCGGATTTAGTAGTAAGAAAAAATATACAGCGGCAAGCTGAACTGGTAAACTAAAAGCAGACATGAAAAAACATGTCTGCTTTTTGATATACTGGAAAGAGGAAGAAAAGAAATGAAAGTAAAGGACAACACCGACGGAGAATCCGAAAATTGAAGCGCTTAACGGATGGATCAAGAAGAATTGCGCATTGACTTTCATCTTGCCCAATCCAGGAATATCCAACGGTGCCGGATGAATATGTGGAATATTTCAATCACAAACGTCCTTCTTATGCTCTGAACTATCAAAGCTCTGTACAGTTCAGAACTGCACGGGGCTTTGGATAGCTTTTGTCTTGTTTCTGTCTAATTTTGTTTGAGGCAAGCCGTTGTTTTTTTATGTACAATATTTGATCTAACGAAGGCTATCCGGAACTTTGATCCTAATGATGATCCTTAAACCAATACGAATTCATCCCCGAAAGCTGCTGCATGCTGCCCTTCGGCATCTGACGGATGGCGTTGGCTACATTTAAATAATCTCCGAGCCCGAGAGTTGTCGACAGCATTGAGAACAAAAATAGGATATTGCTATACCTGCTGTAAGGCAATACCGCCCAAACGAGCAGCGGCAGCCAGCCGAATACCAAATTCGGCAGCAGTGAAAGAAATATGAACCGCCCTTTTTTGACCGGCTGCGTGGACACCACAAACATCATCGCGTTTTTGAAAGATACATACAGCTCCACCTCGGCATCCCTGCCGAAGCAGACGGCATGCAGCATCTCATGCGGAAACAGCGTCAGCAATACGAGCAGCAGCGCTATGATAAGATCGGCAAAAAACCCGAAACCGCCTTCCGGCCTTACATTCAACGTTCCGTGCATCAGATAAGACCCCGCCATCACTGCCGCTACAAGAACGAATACAGGCAGCATGTAGACCGTTGCCGCCTTTATGATGCTCTCCGGCGTGTCCGGCTCCTCGAATTTCACCGCGTTTTCGGGCAGAATCCCTTTCGGCAGCTGATCTTCGCTTTTGTAATTTCCTTTGTAGATGAGCTTCATTTCTTTCCTCGTATGTATTTGATTCTTTTAGTTGATTCGCTGTAAATGATTTCGCCTTTATAATTATTGATCAAAAATTCATACGTTTTGGGATTTAATCGAAACAGAATAACATTTTTATCTTTGACTAAATCAAAAATATGGGTTCGTTCCGTAACCGACAGTCGCCTTGTTGAAAAATAAATATTAAAACCATTGCTGCTTCCTCGCGGGTGTTCACCGATTCCTGCTTCTACCACCAAACTCCAAGGGATTTTATTTATAATTTTTGTCTGACCTTTCTCATATATAAAATCCGAGTCGAAATATACAGTAGCTAAAGGATGTGTATTTACTTGAATTACTAATAAGAATATTGGCATTAATGAAAAGATGAGTAAAAAAATATATTTAGACCTAAACCAACAAAACAAACTAATAATACTCATCGTTAGAAAAGAGCACAGATATAAATAAAAAAATATATTTCCGACTGCTTTAAATTTTTTGTCCAAATGATCCCATTCCTTTTCTGTTATTTACATGTGTTTTATCAAATATAATTTTCTCTGCAGTTATTAAACTAAGTATAGTCAAAAAACCAATCTCTTGTCAACAGCATTATCTATACAAAAAACTGCCCCTTCACAGGGCAGTTATCGTTATTAAAACAGTGCGGATAACAACTATCTCGCTTTTCTTGACAGATTGATCAGCGACAGCCCGTAAAATACCACCGCCGTCACAGCTAAAATCAGCATGCTCTGGCCTATGGTTACGATCTGGTCGCCGAATTTAAACGTTACGCCGAAGATAAGGTTAAACTGATCGACATATTGCTGCGGCATGGCGGAGGAAAGATCGCCGAGCGGAACCTCCATCATGACCCTTCGCATCAGTGAAGCCGCATGCGACGGCGGAAACACCTTGATCACTGTCTGCACCGATTCCGGCAGCTGGCCGATCGGAATATAGATGCCCATCAAAAAGCCCATCAGCGTTCCGATCACCGTGCTGGCAGTCGCAAACGCGTTGCGGCCTTTAAAGAACGAAACCATAAAAAAGATCAGCGCGCTGTTGGACAAAACGGAAAGCAGGATGAGGCCGAACACCTTCGCGAAAGCCGCAAGCTCCAAAAGCTCCCCACCCTTGGATACAATGTAGATTTCCGATAGCACCAGCGTCACCAGCGTCATGATCACGCCGATCACAAAGGAGCTGACGATGTAGCCCGCCGTAAGGCTGGAGCGTTTGATCGGGGAGGTGTAAAAATCCTTCATGATCTTGTCTTCCCTGTCCTCGATCATGATGCCGAAGGCGCCCATCGTTGTGGTGATGGAGGTTACAGCGATCATGCCGCTCATCACCCAGCTGTTGATCAAAAAGGCCGGGTTCGGGATCTCCGAAAGCCCCTGGTTCATTACGTCTCCCAAAAACAAAACGTATAATCCGATGATGATAAAGACCGCGAGCAGAGAAAAGAATACGGAAGTCTTGTCTCTGAAAAATAATTTGATGTTGCGTTTTGCGATTGTGATCATGCTTCTCTGATCTCCCTTCCCGTGATGTTGATGAACACGTCGTCCATCGTTCCGTTGACAAGCTCGATGTTAAACAGATTGTCTTTGCATTTTTCGATGAGCGGCAGCGCTTCGGTCGTCTGCTTGCAGGTGATTTCATAGACCTCGCCTTTTTTGCGGTAGGCCGTGCCTTCCTTTTTCAATAATTCCAGCAGGGCCGCTTCATCGTTGGGTATGATCTTTAACGTGTCGGTGCTGTACAGATTTTTCAGTTCGGCTGGCGTTCCTTTGGCCAATATTTCGCCGTGGTCGATCACCGTTACATAGTCGGCATTGGCGGCTTCCTCCATGTAATGCGTGGTAAGAAATACGGTCATCCCGTTTTCCTTTTGCAGCCGCTGAATGGTTTCCCATACATTTCTGCGCGTCTGGGGATCCAGTCCCGTGGTCGGTTCGTCCAAAAACAATATTTTTGGCGTATTCACCAGCGCCCGTGCGATGTCCGCGCGCCTTCTCTGCCCGCCCGATAATTTTCCGTACGGACGGTTGATGAATTCCTCCACGCCTGCCGCTTTGGCGGCCTTGTCGACGGCAGTTTTGAGTTCGGTGCCGCTCAGTCCGTAAAATGTGCCCCGCGTTGCGATGTTTTCCTTCACGGTAAGCAGCTTGTCGAGCAGATTGTCCTGAAACACGATGCCGATGAGGCCGCGGATGGCCGCGTCATCTTTGCCCACCGTTTTGCCGTCGATGGTGATGGTTCCCGCGTCCGGCGAAAGCAGCGTGGCGATCATATCGATGGTGGTGGATTTTCCCGCGCCGTTCGGTCCCAAAAAAGCAAACAGCGACCCGCGTTCCACGTAAAAATCGATACCTTTGACAGCCTGCACGCTGCCGTAGGATTTTTTCAAGTGTTCGACTTCAATGATTTTTTCCATTTTTCCCCCGTTGTTACTATTAATAAAATAAGTATTGACTGAGATCGAGTGTTACGCCGAAGCCGCTCATCGGTCCTTCAGCGCGTTTTCAACCGCTTTCAGATAAGCTTTGGTGTTGGCGGTAGCACCGGCAACCGTATCCACATCGAGATCTTGCTTTTCAAGTATTTGTTTCTCCAAAGCGTCATAGGTCGTCACGGGCGCCACGGCTTGACCCTTTACCACGGTAATATTGATGATCTTATGATCGGCGATTGTCACATCCACCGTGTTGGACCAGCGAAAACCGCTGTAACGGCCACGGTAAACGCCGTCTTCGATCGAGGAGAGATCGACGCTGCCGATGGTGAGATCCAACGTTTTCTGTTTGCCCAAAATCGCATATCCGCCGCATGCTAAAACCATTATGAGAATAAGGGATAAAAATATTTTCAGAAAAAGATGTCTTTTCTTTTTCATAAATCCAACTCCTTTTCGCTTTATAATATCGAACTCATTATGCATGAACCAATAAAAATTTTCCATAATTTTAATTGGATTCTTAACTCTTTAATTAAATTCCAATTAATGTAAGATTGAGTGCGAAAAAGTGTATTATTTAGCGGAAAAATTTGTGCTTTAATGAGGACAAGATGACTGAAAACAGTAAAAAAATCAGCTCGTAACGAATATTATAGTATAACAGAAATACCGCAAAAATTCATTTGCACGGAGGCGATAACATGAATCCATTTTGGGCAGGCGTGCTTGCGACGATCATTGCGGAGATGCTGATCTCCCTGGCATTCGTTTTTATTATGAGCAGAAACAACAGGCGTTACTAGCTTCCGATGCGGCAATTTTCCCGTGAAACAAAGCAGAACAGAACGGTGTATTGAAGATGCGCCGTTTTTTTATTCGCCTCTGTATATGGTTTTGCATGCAAGGCAGTAATCGCGATGGACGGACAGGGTCGCCCCGCAGTTTGGGCAGACCCATTTTTCTTTTTCTTCAGCTATAAACGCATCCTCGCCGATTTCCCTGATCCTGCGCAGATTGGCCACAAGGCTGGTGTGATATTGGTTCCTATAACGTTTATCCAAGTCCTTAAGCCGTTTGCACGGCATTTTTTTGCAGCCGGCGCAGGAAGGGCTTCCGTTTGCGGCATGTTCCTCGCAGTTGCGCATCTTGCATTTAAGGCAATAATCCCTTTGTTCGGCGTCCTCGCTCAAACAGCCGTTGCAGCGGTTTTTATCCCGCAGATAAAACGTGCATATCCCGCAGTTGATGCCGCAGGGCGCGATCATTTTCAATGTCATGGCGGCGCTCCTTTCAAAAAAGCGGTTCGGACTAAATCCAACGCTTGAATAGCAAGCGCAGACCAATCCAGCCGGTCTGAATCATTAAATAAAGAAAAGAGCAACCAGCGTTCCGACAGCCCTGGCCGCGGCAATCTTGAGTCTGCCGCCTTTCAGCGGCTGATAATAAGTCGTTTTTTTATCCAGCCAGCCGTTTTCAAGCCAATGCATCCGGTCGTAACTGTCTTCTATGTACTTATGATGATAGGACTGCTGTACTTTAAAAACCATCAGCGAAAAAAAACGTAGCCTTCCGCGCTTTCCCCCTCTGAAAACAGCGCATTATATTGCTTGCGATTTTTTCGGTCGTTTTATCGTAATACGCTTTCATTTCGGTTTCATCCATTTTTGCGCCCATGCGAAACCGCTGCGCGGCGGCAATCGTAAATCCCCATGAAGTAAGGGCATAGCGCATGGTGCCGAGGGAGCGGCCGGTGGAGCCCTGCGCCGCTGTGGTGATCAGCGCGGCGGGTTTTCCAAAAAAAGCAGGGCGGTGGCAATGGAAAGCCAGACGGTCGATGAGGTTTTTCATGGCGCCGCTCACCGCTTCCACATACACGGGCGAAGCGAAAAGCGCGCAGTCTGCTTCCTTGAGTTTTGCGTCGATGTGCAACAGATCGTCTTTGCATGGGCAGAGCGTTTCCCCTTTGTCAAAGCAAAGGCGGCAGCCGCGGCAAAGCTCGAGCGCGGAATCGCTAAGGCGGATGTGCTCGATCTCGGCGCCCTTTTCCGCAAGCTTGCTCTCGATAAGGCGCAGGATGTTGTCGGTATTGCCGTTTTTTCTCATGCTGCCGTTGACGGCCGCTATTTTTAAACTCTCCATAAAAACCTCTTTCACTAAAGGCTGCTTATGATTTCATCCTATCATAATGCCGTTTTTTCCGCAAGCAGAGGTTGGTTTGGGATGGCTGTTTTTTGTAAATTTTATGCAAAATAAAAATACTTGATCAATCGAACTGCTGATTTATTGATGTGACCACAACGATACTGAGGTTGACAGTGTTTAGCACCCAAAGCTAAAAAAATCATCTCACCGCAAAAAAGAGCGCCTCATTTCTCTGCAAGCTCACCGCCGCAAGGCTCACCTCTTCGTTTTCATAACCCGAACAGGAATAAACAAAAACATACACGGTAAAATCATCGGGCAGCAGGCTTTCGTATCCGCTGTACGGGATGCCCTTTTGTATCAACGGACAACCGCTGTCGCTCATCGATCCCTGCCAGACGGCGAGATCCTCCAAGCGGTCAGCGTACGCGCTGATCGTTTTTGCATCCGCCGTAAATTTCAGCATCAGCGTTTCATCGGCCTCCATAAAGGCAGGGTTGTAATGAAAGCGAACGGCGGAAGCGTCGGTCGGTAGTTTTTCCGGGAAATATACCGCGCGCATCTCTTCCGAAAAGGCTGCCGTTCGGATAACCCGCGCATAATCCGCAGGGTCAGTAAAAACGGTTGTTCCCGCGTCAAAGGATAAAATGACCTGCGCAAACATCATTAAAATACCCAGCGGAATAACCATCGCAACGGATATCAAAGCGGAAACGTACCGTTTTATCCGATGCTTTGCCGCAAGAAATGCAAACGCCGCGTAGGCGCTGAAAGGGACGCAAAAAATCAGACCCGCAGCGATATACAGCTTCACCGATTCCACGGTTACGGCTCGGTAAAGGCAGACAAATAAACCCAAAGCAAACAGTGCCATGATCGCCGGAAACGGCGCTTTTTTAAAAACAACCCAAAGCTTTTGCATAACTCACATCCTATATGGGCTCATTATACAAAAGATTATTATGTTTATCAATAATTATTTATTGTTTTTCAATATATATAGTAATTTTGATAGGATATTTACATCAAAACCGAGGATACCTGAACGCAAATCGATAAGCCCGCTCAGCTCAATTCCAGCATCGTCACCGACTTCGGAGCCAAAACGCAAAAGGCTTTCTGATCCCTTACTGTCGCATCCGTAAACTCGCTGATCCTTACGCACTCGGTATTCTCAAAATCATTGACGTCGTTCATCCGCCCTGCGGTCAGCGTTCGGCCGCCGCATCGGCTGATACCGCGCCCCTGCAACTCTATGGAAAGCTCGCACGGCTCGTTCGGATCCAGATTGCAGACCGAAACATGCGCGCGTCCGCTCGCGTCGACGGAGGCGGACACATGCAGCCGCGGCAGCTTCTGACTGCCGAAGGCATAATACGCCTCGCTCAATTCCGCTTCGATCAAACGCGCGCCGCGGTGCAACTTGTAAAGATCAAAAACATGATAGGTGGGTGTCAGCGTCATTTGGGCGCCGTTTGTCAGCGCGACGGCCTGCAGCACGTTGATCGTCTGGGCGATGTTGGCCATGCGCACGCGGTCGCAGCGGTTGTTGAAGATATTCAGGTTGATC
>DAITPG010000092.1:0-8831 GCA_036833715.1 Eubacteriaceae bacterium
TGAGTGGCGGACCGCAAATCCTTTCTGCTGCGCCTCTTTTAAGACATCGGGGAAAGATTGTTTTTCACGGGTCATTTTGGTGAGGATGTAGTTGGTAGTTCCGTTTAAAATTCCGTAGACATCGGATACTTTATTGATCTTTAAGGCTTCTATCAAAGAACCGATGATCGGTATGCCGCCCCCTACGGATGCTTCAAACATCAAAATCACATTATTCTGTTTTGCGATGGCCAAAAGCTCTTCAAGGTGTTTGGAGATGATCTCTTTGTTGGCTGTGATCACATGCTTTTTACTTTCCAGCGCTCGCCTGATAAAGGTATATTCGGGTTCCATTCCGCCCAAAACAGAAATAATGATACCGATCTCTTCATCGCTGAGGATATCTTCAAAATCATCGGTGATAACGCCCGGAGCGACTCCGAGTGTTTCTTCTTTGGTTTTATCGCGCTCGAGTATCCGTTTTAAGACGATGCCGTTTTCCTTAAAATAGTCCTGCTTTTTTTTGCAAATGATCTCGTAAACGCCTTGTCCGATGGTACCGAGTCCCAATAAACCGAGCTGAATCATACATACCTCTTCTTGATTTTTAAAAATTATAACACACATCAACTATGAATGCAAATTCAAATTTGCATTTGCAAAATAAAGTCCGTGATAAAAAAGAGACTGCGAAAACCGCAGGTCTCCTTATCTCAATTTGAATCTTGTTTATCTGTAAGATGATCGATGATTGCTTCCAATCCTTCTGTTTTTTCCTTCACATCCAAAGAAGTGTCGCGTTCGATCTTCTCATTGACTGCGGCGTTTTGAGCAGCCTTTTGCGTCAGTTTCTTTTTGCGCTTTCTCGGAACATCGCTTTTTTGCGGAGCGCTGCCGTTTGTTTTGTCCGCCGTTTTTCTGCGCCTGTTCACAAATTGGCCTGCGCCGAATCCGATGATCAGGCATAAAACACCCGCTCCGATGATCACGGGGTAGGGAATGGAAGTTGATTTATTTTGGAGCAGCAGGGTTTGCGAATTTTGCGCGCCGGTGATCGTTTTATCGGTGATCAAAAAGTCACCGCCAAAATTATTGTAGAACACCACCGTCCCGCCGTACACAACAATATCCTTTGCGATCAAAAGATATTTGCCTTCGGTTGGTTCGTATTTATACACATCGACACGGGTGCCGTCTGTGATGTTGGTATACACGGCATATTCCGCATAACCAGGCAACTCATCTTGAAAATGGGTAGAAAATACTGCTTTCTGTCCGTTGGAACTCATGGAAATCATATCGTTGCTGTATTTGGACGACGCATTGATCGTAAAATCGTAATAACCTTCATGGATCGGTCCCTTTAATTCGGAGCCGTGAAGCGTGACCCTTCCGTTAGGCGTGTCGATGATCAGGATGCGGGAAGGATTGGCTTTCAGCGCTTCCAGTATTTTTGACGAGATGATCTGCACAGGGCTGTCGGTCATATCAAGGATAATCGGGTCGCTTTGCTCATTGATGCGGGTAACGATATCTTGCGTATACGTATCCGTTATGTATTGGGAATAATTGACCGCTCGCCTTACTGTGATGTTGTAGATCCGCACGCTTCCGTCTTCCGCGGTACACACAACGTGATAAACATTATCGATACCCGCAAGTAGGTTGGCATCTCCCAATACGGTGCAGGACGCGTTCACATCCTCAACAGCGGCGGTGAAGGACATTTGAACGCATTCATACGGCACGTTGATGGCATAATACAAAACATCTTTATTAAAAACCGGGCTTATAGCGCCATAGCTCGGCACGATCGAAGCCAGATAATTGTTGGAAGAAGGTACATAGTTGGGGTCCTGCTCTCTTGCCGCATTGATTATATAGGTTTTGGTTGAGCCATTTTCCGCGGTGACCGTAACATTGACGGCTGTTGTTTTACCCGCAATCAGCACGTTATTTGTGATACTCACGCTCGCTTTCGAATGGTTCGGCGTTGCCGTAATGGTCAGGGCCGAAATGGTAAACGGAACCGTGAGCGTATAAGCCGTTACCGAAGCGCCAAACGCCGGTGAAAGCGTACCTTGCGCAACCGATAATTCCTTTAAATTGTTATCGGAAGATTTGGTAACCGTCGGTGTGCTCGGATTTGTCGGTGTTGTTGGGTTAGTGGGCGTTGTCGGCGTTTCGGGTTCAGAATTAGGCAAACTTCTTGTGTAACTTGCTGAACCTAATGGACTATCATTAAAATCTATCGTAGCGGTTAAGTTACTTGCTGTAACCGATATTGATGTATTCGCGCTTAATGAACTATTCACAGTAAAATATAATTTTATAACGCCGCTATTACTTATATTGTGTTCGTCTCCATCATTTGTTATAATAGCAAAATTTAGTGAATCTAAACCTTCAGTTTGTTTAGAAACTTCTGACCAAATACCTAATAAATCGTAGTCATTATAAGTTAACTTTGAGGAATCCCACGAAAATTTGCCGGATAAACCGGAAATGTTATCGGCTGTTATATTTAGTGTTACACTTATGTTGCTTCCCGCAGTGACTGTTGAAGTACCACTTAAAGAAGCTGACGCGGCTTTTACATTTAAAGGATAAATAGTTAGAATGATTAATATTGTTAAAAAAGATGCAAGTATTTTTTTAAAGACCATTATTTTCTCCAATATTTATTTAATTTGGTGAAATTTTTTGTTTACCTAAAATATGCCGGTTGATCTGCACCAGATCCGTAATCGAGATCGACTTGTCGCTGTTGATATCGGCTGCTTTGGCAAAAGCTTTGTTCAAAGTGGTTTTCCCCAGTATCTGTCTGTTGATCTGCACCAAGTCCGTGATCGAAACGGTACCGTCCCCGTTGATATCGCCCGTGACAGCGCATTGGTAATTGGTGACATAGATGCCTTTGACATCGTAAATTTTTACCGTCATTCCGGTAGCCACATTGCCTTTGGTCAGTTCGTTTTCACCGGAATATATTTTAACGCTTCCGTTTTCGAATTTAGTCACAAATTCGGAGATCGGCGTTTCGACCGGGATTTTAGAAATCATCTTGCTGTCTTTGTTGATTGTGTAGACCTTGCTTGTCAGATCGGTGGGCGGATTCGGCTCAACGGGCGGTTCGACCGCCTTTAGATTGTCGCGGATAAGCGTGACGTCCGCTTTTTTCACATAGGCAACCGAAAAACTGAAGTCATAATCCCATGTATAGCAGGCCAGCTGATCATTGTTCATGGGCATTTCCGATTGCACGATGTAATAGTCGCCCGTTTCCCCGGTAATAGCCATCGGCATGCCGACGGGTTTTGTGCTCAGCACATTACCGGATCGGTTGGGATCTTTCGATGCGTATTTGTACAGCTTCCAGGAACTGTCATCCGGCTTTGCGTACGCATAGGTGATCTTATTGGTAATGCCAATAGAATACTTATTGTAATCCTTAAAGCCGAGATTTTTATCCAGATCATACATCAAGCCCGCTATTTTTTCACCATGGAAAGGGTCGGATGCGTATTCCACATTGACGCCAACAAGCTTATTGCCTGGACTCGATCCAAAATAACGAAAGTCACCTTCATATTTACTGATGTATCCTTTGGTCTTATCGGGCACATCGTAATAGGCTGTTCCTTTCGAAGTGTTTATGTAAGCATAAGCGTCCAGATAATAGCGGTTCATGTAATATTTCGCGTGCTGCGTGATGCCATCCACCGCGTCAGTGTAGGAGTATGCATTGCCGGGATTGGAATCGACTGCGCCCACGCCGAAAAAATTGAAGTTTTCTATTGCAAAATCGCTTTTCCCATATGCGCTTTCCAGATTGGCAAAGGATATTTCCATCGCTGCGTTTACGCCGTATTTATTCTGCATTTTTATAAAAGTGCCTGCCATATTTAAATAAGCGCTTTTTACTTTTGTATTGACGGTAGAATTTATATAGCTCATATAGCTGTTTAGTTCTGTCGCCGAATAATTGGTCTGCGTTCTATACGATAAGAACTGATAATAAGGGCAGTAAGTGCCCACCTTGTTTTTCTTTGTTACGGTTTCATAGGGCGTTTTGTAAAAATTATAGCCGTCCGATGAATAGTAGCGCACATTCTCTTTCATGAAATCCGGCGCTTTATCCAGCGTGAGGGTTCCTTTGAAATTGGTGCAGTATTTTCCCGAAGTGCTGTTGTAATCATATTTGCTGATGTAGTGGATCAACTCACCCGATGAATTTTTTGTATAATAATCGAATTCATACTGGTTAGCCTTTTCTCCGGTCGCAATCGGATATATAAAGGCCGAAGGCAGCAAGATCAAATCGGTCACTTTGGCGGTTCCTGTATAGCCGGATATGGTCAGCGTGACCTGCAAAACGGAATTTGAATCAAAATTGGCTGCGGAACTGTTGTAATACGCCACATACCAGTTGGTGCAATAAGGCGTATAACCGCTGGGAAATTTAGACGTAAAATAAAACAGATCCCCGGCGTTTTCCGAAGAATGCAAAACAGCCATGCCTTGCTTCATGGCCAGTACTTTGTCGGATGAATCCCTTATGACTGCATTGATATTTTTTGATGCGCTGAAGGCCGCGTAGGCTTTTGCGTAGGTATCATATGTACTTTGATTGGTATACGTCCGGTTCGTATTGGCGATATCAAGCTTATACGTAAGCGCCGCTCCTTCGACATGATTGAGCAATTTCACTTTGCCTCCCGCAGGGAACATCGAAATTAAAACTATAAAAAATATAATGAAAATAAATCTATTGGTTCGATAGTTGATATTTAACATGATACGTCCTTTATCGATATGATCCGTTGCCATTATTATACTATTATTTATATCGGTCTTACTATATTTTAATAAAGAATCTGTCGAAAAATATCATAACAAGCTCGCAAAAAAAAAAATAGAAATGCATCACATCTATTCCTTTTAAAATGTTCATGATAAAAAAAAATCCGGCAATACTCAATTGTATATATGGGATTTGGAAAGCAAGTGAAAATCCGGATGCCGTCACAAAGTTCATCCCTAATTCTGTATGCTGTGTTTATTCTTTTTGAAACTCTGATGTCAGTCATTTACGTCAAGGTATTGCTTGAGCCACTCTTTTTCCGTAAACAAAAAGGACCCATCAAGGGTCCTTATGTAAATCAATATTAGTTGATTTCTTCTTTTAGTGCTTTGCCTGCTTTAAATCCGGGCGTTTTCGTTTCGGGGATGGTAATTTTTTCTTTCGTTCTGGGATTGATCCCTTCTCTTGCAGCTCTGGTTTTTGCTTCGAACGTTCCGAAGCCCACCAAAGATACCTTGTCCCCGGTTTTGAGAGTTTCTGTTACGGTTTCCACAAAAGCAACCAAACATTTTTCTGCATCCTTTTTTGAAATACCCGTTTTTTGTGAGATAACAGCAATTAACTCGGCCTTGTTCATTGAATTCCTCCTGATAAAGAATTATTTATATAATACACATTTGACGTGCTTATATCAATATATTTGGGTCAAAACAATTATTATTTCGCTTTTTGCCAATATGTTTCCAATTCTTTTTCCGTCAACTCTTTGATGCACTTGTTATCTTGTATGATGGCCTTCTCCAATTCGGTAAATCTGGATGAGAATTTGCCGGCAGATTTACGTAAAGCTTCCTCGGCGGATAAGCTGTAAAAGCGCAGAACATTCACTGCGGCAAACAATAAGTCGCCGCCCTCGTCCTTGATCTTGTTTAAATCGCCTTCATCCATCGCTTCGCGCAGCTCGGCTGTCTCTTCATAGATTTTCTCAAACGCGGCAAACGCGTCAGCAAAATCAAAGCCCGCCTTTGCCGCCGCAGATTGGACTTTCAGCGCATAAACCAATGCGGGGAAGCTTTTGGGTATTGCTTCTATCTTTTCTGCGCAGGTTTCAAACTGTTTTTCCGTTGCCTTAATACGTTCCCATTGAGCATTTAAATCTTCCGTGGGTTCTTTGGTCTCAAAAACATGCGGATGCCTGCGCAGCATTTTTTCGGATATCGATCTTATCACATCCGTAATTTCAAAACTCTCATTTTCGGATGCGATCTGCGCGTGAAGTATGATCTGCAGCAACAGATCGCCCAGTTCTTCGCACAAATTATCATTATCTTCATTATCGACCGCTTCCACCACTTCGTAAGCTTCTTCGATCAAATAAGGCAATAATGTTTGGTGTGTCTGCGCCTTGTCCCAATCACAGCCGTTTTTGGAACGAAGGATCCTTACGATTTCAGTCAGGGACCAAAAATCGGACAGGCTTTTTTCATATCCCGCCGGAGGAACCACAAGCGTCGTCAAATGATCGATATGCTCGCTTCTGTCCACCAGATACAAGGGAATCTTCTCTATATGCTCCTTCTCAGAAGAGGCACCCGAAATTAAAAGCACGGGCGTTTCATCCGAATAATATTTCATCAGTTCGAGCTTCGTATCCGAAGCCGTCATTTTATCATAAATCTGGCAAATGATGTTCATGCAGCGCACATCGGGTTTTTGCGTGTCGAGGCTCAACGCGTCCAGCAGCTTATACGATGTGAGCGCGTCCGTTTTCATCGATGCAAACAAGCCGTCCAAAAAGCTTACGGCGGGGATGATATTCACTTTGCATTCGGCATTTTGCAGGATCAGCTGTACGGCCTTTTCCGCAAAAACCGCACTGCCCGGCACAATGTACGCAATTTTTTCTTCGGGGCAATCAATCACGGTTTTAGCGATATGTTTATAAACGTCATCAAATTCACTTAAGCTTTCATAGAGTTCATCAAAGGATGTATAGCGAATGCAGTATTCATCCAGAATGGAGGCGGACGGGTGGCGCATCGTGCGCGCGAAGACGATATCGCTGTTTTTTAAAATGTCCAGCGTGCGCAGTGTGATATCATCCTTGCCTCCGCAGCCGAATCCGAGTATATTGATTTCTTTCATTTTTTAAGGTTAACCCATCATATAGTTGGTCGTTTGCTTAATAAGCGCGGGAATATCCAGATTTTGCGGGCATACTTTTGCGCAGTTGCCGCATTCGATGCAGTCAAAAGCATTTCCGTGGAAATCCTGTAAAAAGGATTTGTTCTTATCCTTTGACTCAAACATCACCGAATCATTGTATACCTGAAACACTTCGGGTATCGCAATGGATTTGGGACACTCGTCCATGCAGTATTTGCAGGCGGTACAGGGAATGGTGTCCTTGCTTATGAAATAGGCCTTTAATTCATTTAAAAAGTCCTTTTCGTTTTGCGGTTGAGCATTTGCGTGCATCATCGAAGCCGTTTTTGCGTTTTCGGACACCTGCCGCACCGTATTCATGCCGCTCAGCACCGTCAAAACTTCGGGGCGGTCGAATATAAAGTTAAAGCAGATTTCGGCGGTCGTTTTGTCTCCCAAGCCATACTGCTCTTTCATTCGTATAATTTTGGGATCGTCGATGCCCGCCAGCTGGCCGCCCTTGAGCGGTTCCATGATCACTACGGGCACATTTTTTTCGGCGGAATATGCCAAGCCCTTTAATCCGGCTTGATATTCGGTATCCATAAAGTTGAATTGGATCTGGTTAAAATCCCAGTCGTATTCATCGAGCAAGGTTTTGTAGGATTCAAAATAATCATGGAAGGAAAAACCCAACGCGCCGATCTTGCCGGATTTTTTTACGTCATCCATAAATCTGTAAAAATCCATCTTTTTAAGCTTATCCCATTTTGCGCCGTTCATGGCGTGAAGCAGATAAAAATCGATCCTGTCCGTACCGAGGCGTTTAAGCTGCTCGTCCAACAGCGCATAAGGGTCCATCGGTTCATCCAAATTGAAAAGCGGCAGCTTATCGGCAATATATACCTTGTCCCTTATGTGATTGTTATTTAATATTTCGCCAAGTACAATTTCCGAACAGCCTCTGTGATAGACGTAAGCCGTATCATAATAATTGACTCCGTTTTCATAGGCGCACATGATCACTTCTTCGGCGGCTTTTTTATCGATATCGGCATGGTCGGCGCTGTTTTGCGGCAGGCGCATGGCGCCGAAGCCCAGCTGTGATATGTCTTTGTTTTCCTTAAATTTTCTGTACAGCATAAAGCTACCTCGCTTAATTTACTGATTTTGGTAATCTTCAATCAGTGTATCATTTTTTTCTTTATATTACAATTTATTTATACAATTTTTTGGCATCTCAACACAAATGTATTGATACCAAAAATGGCGATAAATAAGAATTATCCGGCTGGCTATTGACATTGTCGGGCAGGATATGTAAAATTTATTAATAAGAAAGAAAAATGGTGATTAAATGAAATCAAGCTCAAACGAAAGCTTAATTAAACCGTCCATCGACGAACTTCTCACTAAAGTGGAAAACAAATATGTTTTGGCTCTGCTTGCCGCAAAACGCGCGCGTGAACTGTTTAACGGCGAGGAGGAGCTTATCGATGAATATCACATCAATAAAGTGACTACAGCCATCAACGAGATCGATCAGGGCAAAGTCAGCTATACGCAGTCCAACGAGCATATCGTATAATCCCGCGCTCTTAAAATGTGTATATGTTCGCGCAAGTATATATAGATAATAATGCAACGGCTGTAGATCAGACTTTTGATTATCGCATCCCCGAAAATTTAATCGAAATACTCAAGCCTGCCATGCGTGTGATCGTCCCTTTCGGTAAGGGCAACAAGCTTTGTCAGGCTTTTGTGGTTTGCATCAATGCAACCACTCAATACGACGAAAAAAAGCTCAAATACATCCATGACCTCATCGACGTTGAGCCGATCATTCCGGATTATTTGGCAGAGACGGCCGTTTTTTTGAGAAACGAATATTTTTGCACCTATG
>DAITPG010000093.1:0-8797 GCA_036833715.1 Eubacteriaceae bacterium
GATGACGATGATGATGCGCAGGTTCATTTCTAGCGCGCGCATCAGCACGAATCGTGTTTGGGGCATGGGGCCTTCTGCGGCGTCCACCAAAAGGATAACGCCGTTGACCATTTTGAGGATACGCTCCACTTCTCCGCTGAAATCGGCGTGGCCGGGGGTATCGACGATATTGATCTTTTTATCTTTATAGTAAACCGAGGTGTTTTTTGCGAGAATGGTGATTCCGCGTTCGCGTTCGAGGTCATTGTTGTCCATTACGCGCTCTTCCACCACCTGATTTTCCCGGTAGATGCCGCCCTGTTTGAGCATTTCATCGACGAGTGTGGTTTTTCCGTGGTCTACGTGCGCGATGATGGCAACGTTTCTGAGGTCATTTCTGATCATTGAGTCTCCTTAAGGTAACAGATATTCTGTCATTATTCTTGTCTATTATAGCACAAGTATCCAATGCTTGTATTCAAATTCCATAAACTAATAAATAATAACACCGCAGGGAACGCTTGTCAACGTAATTATGTAAATTCCGGCTTATATTTTCATATCGAGCGGCAAAAAAGAACGATGCAAGCGTTTAAAAAAATACCTCGTATCGCACTCCGTTTTTCTCCGCCTTAGTAAATCGGCATCACAATAAAAACTCCGATTGCTCGGAGTTTTTGTTGTGTCGAAATCCAAATGACAATTTTCTTGAGCCTATGTTTTCTCGCGATCGTTTGTACGATTCTATCTGCTTTCTTGCTCGATCATACCAGTGAAGCGAGCACGGAAGCCTTGGTAACGATGCCTTTTAAGCGGTTTTGTTCATCCACAACGGCTATCGGGTAGGGAGCACCCGCTGCTACGGGGATCAAATCAGAGATTTGCGTATCCTCAGCCGTCGTTGCCAATTCGGAGAGGATTGCATCGGCGAAGGCAATTTCGCCCTGCCGCACTTTAAGCGCCTGATCCAGCGTGATAAGGCCAACGAGCTTCATTTGCCTGTCTACCACAAACGCACTGGAAAGGCCTTCTACGCGCATTTGATTAAGCGCGCTGCTGACTCCTTCCTGGGAATGAATCAAGCAGGAAGGCTTTTGCATAATATGCTTTACGCTGTAGATCTGCGACTTGTCGGCGCTGTTGATAAAATTTTGCACATACTCATCCGCGGGATTGGTGGACATTCCTTCGGGCGTGTCGGTCTGAATGATGAGTCCGTCCTTCATAATGGAAACCGTGTCTCCCAGCTTAAAGGCTTCATTGATGTCGTGCGTGATAAAAATCACGGTTTTATTGAGTTTTTGTTGTATGGAAAGCAGTTCAAACTGCATGTCGCGCCGAACCAAAGGATCGAGCGCGGAAAAGGGTTCATCCATCAAAAGGATATCGGGGTCGCTGGCTAGCGCTCTGGCAATGCCGACCCTCTGGCGCATGCCTCCGCTGAGACTTACGATCTGTTCGCGCTCCCATCCTTCGAGGCCGACCATGGTAATCATCTGCATGGCTTTTTGCTCGCGTTCCTCTTTTTTTATGCCGCGCACCTCCAGACCGTAAGCAACGTTACCGAGCACATCTCTGTGCAGCATCAGTCCGAAGCTTTGAAACACCATGGAAATATTGCGGCGCCTGTATTCCATCAGCCTTTTTTTATCGAATTTACCGATATCCTCGCCTTTAAAATAAACTGAACCTGAGGTGACTTCGTTGAGTCTGTTGAGGCAGCGGACCACGGTGGATTTGCCCGAACCGGAAAGGCCGATCAAAACATGGATTTTTCCGCGCTCCACTTCAAACGATACATCGTCGACGGCGACCGTAACGCCGGTCTGTTTTAGGATTTCTTCCTTGGCGCAGCCTTTTTTGAGCATTTCTTTGGCTGCCGCGCGATTGCTTCCATATAACTTTGAAATATGTTCCGTTCGCAGGATGATGTCTTTTTTTTCTGTCATAGCTTTTCCTGCTCCTTTTGTTTATAAATGCCCTGCGTCAACCTATCCATTACAATGGCCACAATAACGATCGCGATGCCCGCGGCAAAGCCCCGTCCGCTTTCCAGACGATTGATGCCGATCATAACTTCAGATCCCAAGCCGCGTGCGCCGATCATCGATGAGGTGACTACCATGGCGATGGCCATCATGATCGTTTGGTTGACACCCGTCATAATGGTGGGCATGGCTTGCGGTATCTGCACTTTAAATAGAGTCTGCGCCTTGGTAGAACCGAAGGCTTTGGCTGCCTCCACTACCTCGCTGTTGACCTGACGGATGCCGTGGCTTGTCATCCGGATAATAGGCGGTACGGCGTAGATCGTCGTTGCCAAAAGCGCGGGGATATTGCCTGTGCCCAGCAGCATGACTGCGGGGATGAGATACACAAAGCTTGGCATGGTTTGCATGGTATCGAGGATGGGACGCACGAATGCGTCCGCTCTTTTACTCGATGCCACAAAGATACCCAACGGAAAACCGATGAGCAGCGATACTATTACCGAGGCAATGATGATCGTTAAAGTCTGATACATCAGATCCCATAAACCGAGCGTGCCGATGAAAAACATCAGTGCGGCATAAACGACCGAGCGGTTGATCTTTTTTGTCATGCGGTAAGTCAAAAACATAACGGCAAGGATCATCAGCCACCACGGGATCAGATCGACTACCCTGCCTATGGCATTGATGAATGCACCCATTACTTTTTTAAGACCGTCAAAAAAAGCGTCCCAATGAATAAGTACGTAATGGATGGCTTTGTCGATTGGGTCGACGATATTGATGTGGATCTTCTCCGGAAAATGTAAAAACCAGTCCGGCATATGTTATATCACTCCTGTCTGTCAATCAAGTGCTTTTCGCACAAGTTCCGCTTTGTCTGCGGGAAGCCATTGCTCCAGCAGTTCGTCATGTTCGCCGAGAAACCATTTAACGGTATCCACATACGACGCGTCATTTTCCTGCATATAATAGAGAGCTTCCGCCGTAAGGGCGCTGGATGTATGGTATTTGCTTAAAAATTCGCTGTACTCGGGTTGTTTTTCATAGAAATCGTTGCTTACGCAGACCGTCACTTCCGTGCTTGGGCATGCGCTTTTCCCTTCAGGATAAAGGTTCGGATCATACGGAGCGTCTTCCAAAAGCACAAGATCGTATTTTCCTGTGATCCATGTGGGTTCCCAGTAATACGATACGATCGGCTCGCCTTTTTCGTAAGCCGCCGAAATGGAAGCCGCAAGCGCCGCTTCCGAGCCCGGATCGATATAGTTATAAAATTCGTCCAACCCGTAAAAATCGACTTTATTTCTCATGATCGTATCGACCTGCCAGCCGGAAATAGCTCCGTAGATACGTCCTTTGGATGGATCATCCGAATCTTCGAATACGTCGCTGTATTTGGCAAGATCGGCAACGGTTTTAAGATCAAGCGCCATTGCTTCGATGCCGCGAGATGCATCGCCTTCTATCACATAGCGGGATACATAAAATCCCTGCGCGTTATCGCCGAAATTTAAACCCAATTCTTTATATTTCCCCTCCGCAATATCTTGATCGTAACTGGCAATATTGTCTGTCCACATTTCCATGTAGACATCCAAATCTCCCGATTCCATCGCACTGATCAGGATTGTTGAGGTACCGGAAGTCTGTTCCCCCTCCAAGTCAAAAGCATTTTCACCGATGAAAATCGCCACTTCGTTGTGAAATTTGATGCTGTCCCAACCGGCATCCGCAAAGGTCACTTTGGTTTTTTCCGCGGTCGTACCGCAGGCTGTAAGTGAAATTGCAAGAAGCGCCGTAAGCAGCACCGTCAACCATTTTTTCATTCTGTTTTTCCTCCTTATTTGTCTTGTATCTGTTCTAATACAAATTCGGCATAGAACAAAAGCTGATCTATGAATGGTTCAAATACAGATCAACAAGCATACTCATTATATCATATAAGTTGTCGGTTGTCAAACCGGCTGTTTGCCTGCGCCTTTCATTCCCGCGCGCCGGATCAGAAAAACGTTGAATTTTCTTGATTTTAAAGGGCAATGTGTTATAATCTCATCAAAGAACCGAAGAGGATATTATGGAGCATTCCCATACCATCACCATACCCCGATATTTAAAGATAGCGGTCGATATTGCCGCCAGGATCGCCTCGGGAGAAATCAGGGAAGGGGAGAAATTAAAGGGCAGATCGATCCTTTCCACCGAATACAATGTTTCTCCCGAAACCATCCGCCGTTCCATGTCAATTCTTTCCGACAAGGACGTGGTGCGCGTGGCAGCAGGCAGCGGAATTTTTGTTACCTCAAAGGAGCAGGCCATCCGATTTCTCAAAAGCTTTCGCAACGACGAGAGTGTTGCGGAGATGAACCGTTCACTGGCGAATTTGCTGCAACAGCGCGAAAAGCTGGATGAGGAGATCAGCGAAAAGATAAAGCAGATTATCGATATGTACCGTTATATGCATACGGAACTCATCACGCCCATGCGGATCGCAGTGCCGCCGAATTCGCATTTCATCGGTAAAAGCATCGCAAAACTTCAGGTATGGCACCATACGGGTGCGACGATTATCGGTATTCTTCAAAACGAGCAAATTACCATTTCACCCGGGCCCTATTACGAATTTGAGCCGGATGACCAGATCCTGATCGTAGGGGATGAGCAGGTCGCAAAGCGGTTTATGGAATTTGTTGAAAAAACAGATAACGAAATCGAGCTATCATAGGCAAATAAAAAGACGCAGCTGCTGCGCCATTGATAAAAAGCAGTCGTTCTATTGAGATTTCATCTTTAAATTTTTATAGTCCTTATTGAAATAATTTCAATTACTTGAGAGATGCGGTTAAGCATCTTTTTTGTTAAAAAAGTCATCGACCGCTTCCCGCAGCGCGCGCACGCCGCCGCGTATTTCTTCCGTGCGTAAATGGCCGTATCCCAATAAAAGCTTGTCGCGATGGCTTGTCGAATCGAAACCATATTCATATAAAGCGTAAACACGGATGCCCTTTGCGGCGCAGGCGCGCAGAAAGGGTTCGTCAAAAGAAAGCCCTTCAAAGCGCAGCGCGATATGAAGGCCCGAGATGTCTCCCCAGGGCTGTATAGAGCCGCCGAAAGCGGCGGCAAGCTCCGAAATCAGCAGCTCCCGTTTTTCACCGTAAAGACGGCACATGCCGCGCACATGGCGGTCCATTTTGCGTGAACGCAGAAATTCGGCCAGCGCAGCCTGCTCCAGAACCGGATTTTGAACATCGGAATAATTTCGATGATGCATCCACGCCTTATGCAGCTGGGCGGGAAGGATCACAAATCCGATGCGGAGTGCCGGAAACAGCGTTTTGCTGAAGGTGCCGACATAAATCACTGCGGAAGCGTCCATGGAATAAAGAGAGCTGACGGGCGCCCCGCCATATCGAAATTCGCTGTCATAATCGTCTTCAATGACGTAAAAGCTTTGCTGGCGCGCCATGCGTATCAATTCAGCTCTGCGGTAGGCCGGGAGGATGCCGCCCAGCGGAAATTGATGGGAAGGCGTTACGTACGCGGCGGATAAGGATTTGCCTTCAACCACGGAAACATCGGCTCCGTTTTCGTCTGCCAGCATCGAAATTGCGGAAAAGCCTCTGTCGCACAGAATGGTGCGTATGCCGGGATGTGACGGGTCTTCCACGGCGAAGGGAAGCCCTTCCCGATGAAGCAGGCCGATGAGCAGATGGAGAGCCTGCGTGGAGCCGCTGGTGATAAACAGGTCCTCTGGATCGACCGCCATGCCCCTGTTTCGGTAGAGCCACTGCGCAATTTCTTCACACAGCGGCGCATGCCCTTTCGGGCTGCCATAAGCCAGATCATCATCCTTTAAGGATTCCGCCGCGCCGCGCACCGCCTGTGCCCATGCCGCGCGGGGAAACGCGGTAAGATCGGGTCGTCCGGTTTTGAAATCCCAACGATAGCGAACGGGTTCCGCAATTGGCTTTTTGATATTTGTGAGCGACTTCGGTTCCATGCGGATGCCTCCGGCAACGCGCGTGGGCGCGCCGGCTTTGGTTACAATGTACCCTTCTGTCCAAAGCATGTCATACGCTTCACAGACCGTATTGCGCGATACGCCCAAATCTTTGGCAAGCGCTCGGGTGGAAGGCAGGTTCTGTCCTTCTTTAAGATATCCTGACAGTATTTGACTTTGAAATGCTAAAAATATCTGGCGGGATAACGGTATCTCGCCCTTACTTATCAGCTGTATGCCCCACATTTTTAAATCACCTAAACCGGACCTTTCAAATAACGATAAATCCGGCCCTTTACAGTACCGGTTTCTTGTTTATAATTATACGTGACCGAAATATTATTTGCAAGAGAGGCTGTTATGGAAAATGTAAAAGGAAATCTTTATTTGACGGGCGCTTTTATATTGGCGGGCACCTCCGTGGTAACGGGAAGCGTGTTATCGAGCCGTTTGGGCACATTTACCGTTACCGCAGGCGGCCTGGGCGTGCTGTTGATCTGCCTTTTGCCGTTTTATCTCCGCAAGGTATTCATAACGATGCGTTCTTTAAAGAAAAGCGACGGAGTATTGCTGCTGCTCCAGGCAGTGTTTGGCATATTTTTGTTCCGCGTATTGCTTTTGGCAGGGATACGTTTTGGCGGCGCGGCGCAAACGGGTATTTTAACGGGCACAACGCCCGCCATCACCGCTTTTTTTGCCAGTGTGTTTTTGCGCGAAAAGTTGACCGCAGCTTCCGCGGCCGGTATAGGCTGCACGGTTGCAGGGATTTGTTTGTTAAATGCACCGTGTGAAGAGTCTGCTTTGGTGATAAGAACTTTATGGGGAAGTCTGGCGGCTTTCGGAGCGGCGGCAAGCGAATCTGCCTTCAATATCCTTTCCAGAAAGCACAAGACTTCGGGCGCAAGCGAGGCGAAGATCGATCCGATGGTTCAGGCGATCTTGGTTTCCGCCATCGCATTTATCCCTTCTGCAGCCGCGGCAGCTTTTGAACGACCGATCCAAAACTTCGTGAATCTCGATTGGCTCGGTTGGGCAGCGCTTGCGTGGTACGGTCTGGCGGTGACAGCGGTAGCCTTTGCGTTCTTCTACGAAGGGATCAAGCGATGCAAGGCGCAAACGGCGGCGGCTTTTTCGGGACTGATGCCGCTCACCTCGCTGCTGATGTCTGTATTTCTTTTAAAAGAACGGATAGGGTTGTGGCAATGGGCAGGCGGCGCTTTGATCATCCTATCGGTATCGCTGATCGGTAAGAATAAAAAATTCAAGAAAAAAGGAAAAGAGCAAGGCTATGTATGATAATGAAATCATAATATTGAACGAAGCAACATATAGGATTAAGATCGGACTTCTTGTTATGAAAGGTATCGATTCCATGATAGCGGGCAACGAAGAAGAACAGGAAAAAGCCCTGCGCACATTGAACGAAAAATACGGCGGCCGCACCCGCAAAGTGCTCAAGGAGATTTATCCCATCGATGTATATTGCGCATACTATAAAAAATTTGGATACAGTTATCATGTTTTGGGACAGCTGGAATCTGTTCTCGGCGGCAAAAAATCAACTGGGTCGGATTCCGCTCTGCTGCAGGCAATGTTCTCTTGTGAGCTTGAAGGCATGATGCTGACAGCGGGCCATGATCTTTCGGTTGTCAATCTGCCGTTAAGCGTAAAAATCGCGGACGGGACCGAAACCTACGTTTCAATATCGGGAAAAGAAGTTTGCGCAGTCAAAGAAGATGCCATGATCTGCGATGGGATGGGGACAATTTCGAGCATCCTTCGCGGGCCGGACGAACGAACACGTATCAAGGATTCGACCTCCGATGTATTGTTTACGGTCTATGCGCCGCCGGGCATTGATAAGACAGATATTGAAGCAAGCCTGCGCAGGCTTGAACAAGCCGTGCTGCGATTTTCGCCGGAGGCGCGGACGGAGTCGCTCCGCGTATTATGAGAAACCTGCCGCCGAACGAAAACTATTTTGTTTCCGATCTTTTTGATTTATCCGATCCATTGAAGGCAAATGACCTATCCTTTCGGATTATAATCACTCCATGTGCTGCGTCGGCGATCAGCGTTTGCTTAGCAGCTATTCCGTCGTTTACGGTCTAATCGGAAACAACGACAAACATTCGGTTCGCTTCATAAAAAAGGACTGCAGCTTTTATGCGCAGTCCTTTTGATATTTCCGTTTTACGCTTTTGCAGGTACCGGCTCCGTCTTCTCCGTTTCGACGGTACGTATCCATTTGCCGCCTTTGAGCCTCCACAGGCACCAAATGCTTTTGATGACCATGTCAAATTTAAGGCATATATAAATGAGTCCCGCAGAGAGTTTAAAAACAAAGGCTGATAAAAGGCCGAGCGGGATGGACGCGATCCATAAAAACAATACGTCGGCCAGCATAAGAAATTTGGTGTCACCGCCGCCGCGCAAGACTCCCTTGGTGAGTACCGAGGAGGAGGCCTGGAAAATAACGATAAAGGCAACGGCGTTCATCAGCTGCTTGGCGATGGCATAGGTTTCGGGCTGAATATTGTAAAAGCCGATGATGAGCGGATTGATGAGCCAGATCACAAAGCTTGCAAAAACGCCTACAATAAAACTCAGCGCGGTAAACGTAATACCCTGCAGCCGCGCGGTTTCGTATTCGCGCCGCCCCACGGCGTTGCCAATCATAATGCTGCTGGCGCTGGACATGCCCATGATAATCACGGTGCTGATCTGCACGGTAACGGTGGTGATGGCGTTTGCCGCCACCATACCCGCGCCCAGACGGCCAAGGATAGCAGCAACGACATTGTTGCCGACAGCCAGTCCCAAATCG
>DAITPG010000094.1:0-8743 GCA_036833715.1 Eubacteriaceae bacterium
TTCCAAAGAACTGCACGGACTTCGTTATGCCCGTATGCGCGGGATAAACAAGGTCGGCGAACAATGCCTTCTTACGGCAGCTGTTTAGAACATGAAGAAGGTCGCAAGTACCCTGCATAGATGGTGTTCTTCTTTCATCAAATCTCGGGATTTTAATTCAGTGTATTTATTTCAATTCCTGTTTTTGCTAAACAGGCAAAAAAACAAACCCGCAGTTCATTTAAAAACTTTGGGTTTGCCAAACCTGAGCCGTTGTAACGGCCTTTTTAAAGTTTGATGTTAAAACTCGATTGTTTCAGGTTCACCGCCGAAAGAATAGAAAGTGGCAACGCCTTTGGTTAAATATAAAACTTCATAGATGGCATCATCAGCCGTATACATTCTGGTGAGCGACGGATATTTTTCCAGCATGGCCGCTTTGGCTTCTCTGCTCGGGTCGGATACGGCTTCCGCGCATACACGCACCCAATTTCCGCCGACGGTCGCTTCAATCTCGATCTTGGGATTTTTGATCATCTGTTTAAAGCAATCCTTTGTATTGTTTGTGCAAATGTAAATTTTGCCGTTATACTCCATGATTGCTCCGAAAGGACGCACCCTCGGCTGATCTCCGTCTACGGTTGCGATGTGAAACGTTTTTGCTTCTTCCAAAAACTCCAGTACTCTCTTCATTTTTCTTGCTCCTTTTCATAAATTATGGTATAACAGTATCAACTCTATCATAATCGTATTCCAACCGATTTGCAAGTACGATTATTTTGTAATGTTAGTATTTTCTAGCATACTATAAATACTGTGCGCGACAATTCAGCGCGGAGGAAAATGACATGACAGAAACCGATCTTTTCGGTAAGTGCCCTTATGCCACGGTTCAGAAAATTTTCTCGGGCAAATGGAGTATCCTTATCCTTTATCATTTGAGTAAAGGAACGCTGCGTTTCGGCGAGCTCCAGCGCAGACTGGAAGGCATATCACAGGCGACGCTTACTAAGCAGCTGCGCTTTTTGGAGGAATTTGGGCTGATCAATCGATTGGTTTATCAGGAAATTCCACCGAAAGTCGAATACTCATTAACGGAAGTCGGCAAAGAATTTCTTCCCGTGCTGAAACAATTTGAAATTTTCGGCGACAAATACATTGCGCATATGGCGCAACGGTAATTACAATTATCTTAAATTCATTATAACTGTATATAGTTAAGGAGGGAATACTATGAAAGAAATGATCAAAGAACTTTTTTTGCAGCAAGGTGCGGATATTTGCGGCATAGCGCATATCGAACGATTCAAAAATGCGCCGGACGGCTTTCATCCATCGGATATTTATCCCGAATGCAGATCGGTGATCGTATTCGGCAAACCTGTTCCGAAAGGCACGATGCTCGTAAACCCCCGCATCGTTTATCAGCATAACAAAGATATAATGCTTTCCGAGCTGGATCATATCGCATTTATGGCATCGGTAAAAATAGAGCAGACTTTTGCAGACTCCGTCGCGGTTCCTGTTCCGTCCGATGATCCATACGATTCTTGGGATGCCGATACCATGACGGGGCGCGGAATACTCTCTATGCGTCACGCGGCTGTGCTGGCAGGTTTGGGCGCTTTGGGAAAGAGCACACTGGTGCTCAATAAGCGATATGGGACACTGCTCAATTTTTGTGCGGTGCTTACGAATTTAGAGCTTGAATCAGACGACTTAGCCGAGAACATCTGCCTTGAGGGCTGTCATAAATGCATTGATAACTGTCCCTCGGGCGCGCTTGGGGAAAATGGCATCACGCAAAAACCCTGCCGCAATTATGCATACGGAAACAACGAACGCGGTTTTGACATTACCAACTGCAATAACTGCCGCAAGGTATGCCCGATGGCCTTCGGCAAATAATCGATTCAATTCATACATAAGGGACTGAATATGGATAAAAAGATGATTGGACGATGCGGCGCTTACTGCGGCGTTTGCGAATGGAAGGAACCGACAGGTTGCCCCGGCTGTCAGGCTTGCGCAGGCAAACCGTTTTGGGGTGAATGTTTTATGGCACTGTGTTCCATTGGAAAAGGATATTTGCATTGCGGAGAATGCGCAGAGGTTCCCTGTGAACGCCTGACCGAAGCTTTTAACGACGCTGAGCATGGCGATAAAGGCGAACGGCTTATTAACTTAAAGAACTGGTCGCAGGGTAAAGAAGAATTTCTCGTATTAAGAAGCTTAAAAAACGATTCCGTAGGCTCTGACCATGCGGATTTGGTTTGACAAAATATTTAAAACCGCTATAATTGATTTGTATTAAAACAAATCAAAATATGTAATTGGAGGCAATTATGGATCTCAGTCAATTACCGGTGCCGAAGCTGGAAGAAATCTTCCGCATCGAAGTGCAGGTGGCCAAGCCGGTGGTCGTGGGTCAGGACGGTGTAAAGGGCAGGCGCCAGCTCGTGGAAATCACCTCGGGAACCGTATCGGGCAACCTGAGCGGTAAAGTGCTGCCGGGCGGCGTGGACAGCCAGATCATTCGTCCCGACGGATTCGTTGAGCTTGTGGCGCGCTACGGGCTGGAACTGGATGACGGCGAACGCATCTACATAGACAACAACGGCGTCAGGCGAGTGGATCCTGCCTATGCGCATCTCGTTGCGCAGGGAGAGATCGTAGACCCCAGCCACGTTTACTTTGCCACGGTGGCGAAATTCGAGTCCTACAGCGAACAATACAAATGGCTGGAACGCTCGCTTTTCATCTGCTACGGCGCAAGACTTCCGATGAGCGTACTGCTTACATTTTATCAGGTCGTATAAACAAAAAGGACTGCTTGATATTCGCTATCAGGCAGTCCTTTTTGTTTTTCATACTAAACGTGACTTCAGCATCAGTAAATTCAACTGGAATACACCTGAATCAGTTTTTCTTTTTCAACCTTAAATCATCTCCGTAAAAACGGATCCCTGTGAAACCGCCGAGGATTCGTGAAAAAATCCTTTCGTTGTACGTTTCTTTTAATTCCTTGCCGGAAAGATTGGTGGAAATCACAATGCGCTTATTACGGATAAGGCGTTCATTAAGCAGATGAAACAGCAGGTTTTGTGCATAATCGGTCTGCCGCTCGCATCCCAGATCGTCCAGAATGATCAGATCACAGTCCCACAGCAGTTCAGCAAAGTTCTCCATGCGTCCCAGCGAAACATCCGTCATGCGCTCCACAAGCTCATACGCCGTATAATAAACGACCGTCTTCCCTCTATCGATCAGATGCTTTGCAATGCAGTGCGACAAAAATGTTTTACCGGTGCCCACGCTGCCCGAAAGAAGCAGATTGTAATTGGCTTCATCGAAATTTTCCGCAAATGCAAGGCATTTATCCCTTGCGGAAAGGTTGTAGGTCTTGGGATTTTTTCCTTCTGAGTCAATAATTTCGGAAAACAGCGATTCGTCGTAAGTATCAAAGTTCTCTTTAAGCAGATGCGCCTTGATATTGGATTGAGAATAGCATTCCTCAATGTGCATCTGCATCAGACAGGTGCACATCTTTGCGTTCACAAAGCCCTTGTCTTCGCATATAGGACAAAGGGGAACAAATTCAAGCGCGTTCGGCTTATATCCTTGTTTTATTAATAAATCCCGGATCTTGCGGTTAAGCTCTTTGACGGTACTGTCCGTTTCGCTTTCGGTCGTGTTGCCTTTGATGCGCTCGATCCATGCTCGATTGATCTGTCCAAGCAGTTCAGCCAACGCCGGAATTTCGCCGATGATTTGTTCCTTACGTTTAACGTAGCGATAATAATGCTCTTTTCGCTGCTCGTCATATCGGTTTTTGACTTTTTTGATCACTCGCATGATTGTTCACCGTTTTATAAATTATTCCCCGCCAAACAGCGCTTCTTCGATCATATCCACATCGTAATTATGGTCGTTTTCCATTTTTACGTTTTTGGAGGAAGCTTTTTTTGCGGTTGTTTCGGGCTGGCTCCTTTTAGTCAAAATGGCATCGACATATTTGAGATTGGGTTTACTGCTGCCTGTAGTTTCATCGCAGGCTTTCAGTATGCTCGCCATATCAAATTTGTACTCATCTAACCAGCTGTCCATAAGCTCTTTTTCCGGCTTCGTCGGCAAACGGTACTGTCCCAGATAATTGAGGATTTCGCGATAGCCGCTCCAGCGGCTTTCTCGGCTTTGGATAAAGAGCTGCGCTTGGTCATACGTTTTAACGCCAGCATCATGAAAAACCAGCGCCATACTTTCCCAGTATTTGACCGCGCGCTTGTCGCGGTCGATACAGTCCGATATGATGAGCACCACCGTCTGCGGTGTAAACTTATATTCGTCGATCCAATTTAAAAACATTTCAATTTCAATTTGCGTGAGCGGTCGGCTGATCTTTTCCTCGATGTCCTTGTTCATCTGGCGGATTTTCGCGCTTGCGGCGCTTTGTGTCTTTTTTGTTTTTTTGGTGCCGTTGGCATCATTGATCAAAAGCTTGGATGCAATCGTAAAATATTCGATCAAACAGTTGTCATCCGTTTGCGTAAAACGCACGATCCCTTCAGAGTCCCAGTATTTCCATGCGCCAAGCACATCGCCTTCCGTCAACTTGAGAGCCTGAGCGATTTGCGCGTTGGAAGGAGCGCCGTTTTTTGATAAGCTGCTTTTCAGCCCGTAAAGATACACTTTGACATAATCTCCCCGCGCTTTCGGCATATAGTGATTGATGAAAGCATTTTCCAGAACGGTAAAGCCCAAATCGTCGATATCACGCACAAAGTCAAATCGGTTCATGATTTTCTCCTTTTAACAACACTTAACAAGCTCCTTTTTAAGCGGCATTAAAAAAAGAAGCAAACGTTTTATATCAAACAAAGATAATTGCTGTGTCGTTCACCTGTCTGCCGTTTAAAACGAAACACGGCAAATGCAGGATTTTTATGTTAGTATTATAGCATAAGTTGATGAAATGTTGTACAATAATTAATGAAACTTTTAGGAGGCGTCAATGGCTGTAAAAACCATGAAAGAAGGCGACCGTATCGACGGTGTTTTTTTGGTCAAAAAATTTGAAATCAAAACATCAAAGAACGGAAAAAAATATTTGGACGCTGTGTTTGCGGATAAAACAGGCGATATATCCTCAAAAATGTGGGATATCTCAACACTTGAAAAAGATAATTTTATTCCCGGTGAAGTAGTGCGGGTGCACGGCTTGGTGGAAACATTCAACTCCACTCCCCAGCTGCGCGTCGATAAGCTCAGCTCTGCGGTAGCTTCGCAGGAGGAAATGGATGGGCTGATCGATTCGGCTCCCTATCCGCCCGCTAAAATGTACGAAAAAATACTTGCGCTCCTCAATTTGATCAATAATGAAGACATCAAAAAACTCACTATTTCTATTTATGAAGAAAATAAGGAAAAATTACTTTACTATCCCGCAGCCAAAAATTTCCATCACGCGGTAAAGGGCGGCCTGCTTTATCATATTTATTCAATGTTCCGCTGTGCGCTTCCGCTTTTGGATATATATGATTTTATGAACAGAGATCTGGTTTTCGCCGGCATCGCGCTGCATGATATCGGCAAGCTCGATGAAATGGTCAGCGACGCAAACGGCGTCATCAGCGATTATACGCCCGAAGGAAAACTACTGGGGCATATCATAACCACCATCTGCATGATCGAAGTAAAGGCAAAGGAGCTTGAGATCAGTACGGAAGTCGCTCTCTTATTGAAACACATGATCCTGACCCATCATTATTATCCCGAATTCGGTAGCCCTAAAACTCCGATGTTTGCTGAAGCCGAGCTGCTGCATCATTTGGACGTGATCGATTCAAGAATGAATCAAATGAAAAAAACGATGGATACTACACCCAAAGGAAGCTTTGCGGATAAAGTATGGATACTTGACGGCAGAAGCATTTACAACCACGCATTGGACACTAAGGAGGAAATCGATGCAATTATTTAATTTTGAAACAATCCTGGCAATCATTATTTTGCTTTTTTCGGCAATGACCTTTAATTCTACGCTGAAACGACGAAAAAAACTCGGAGAAAAAGTGATCGAAACCTTGGGGGGATTAAAACATTCTGACTTTTTTGTTCAATTTATCCTGATCGCAATGGTAGGCGCGCTAACCTTCACATCGTGGCTGTACAGAGGTACCAGTGATAATGATTATACCTTGTTTTATATTGTTTTTCCGCCGGCGCTTTTGATTTTTATCGCCAACGCGCTGCTGCTTGCGCTTGCGCCCAAAGGATTTTTCAAGAACGGCGTAAGTACGTGTTCGGGCGTTCTCTTTTATAATGAGATCACCATGTACACGATGTCGCCGCAAGTACGAAAAAAAACCATCAAAGTCCGTTTCAACTCCAAAGGCGGCTTCTTCGGCAATGGGACTTATATTGAGATAGAGCCTTCACAGGAAGCTGAGATCAAAGCATACCTAAAAAAACATGCTTCCTTTAAAAAGAGCAACTCATCTGCGCCTGCTCCCAAAAAGAAAAAATAATCGGCACTAACAATTTTGACGGATCAAATTTTTTTGGTCCGTTTTTTATTTGGGCATAATCGAGTTCAACTTGGTTAAATTTATTAATTTATATAAAATTCATGTATACGTAATTATTTTTTACAATTTGCTTTCTTTTTATAATATAATACAATGGAGATAGTTTAGTTAAATCATAATTTTTTTAGAAGATTAAACGATATTTAATAATGTATTAGAAAATTATGAATGTTGAAGGATTCTGCCGATAGGCGGAAGGAAAGTAAATGGATATCAAACAGCTGAAATATTTTATACAAGTCGCTGATGATATGAATTACAGCAGTGCGGGCAAAAAATTGTCAGTTACTTCTCCGGCTTTGTTTGCGGCAATCAAGCGCTTGGAAGATGAGATCGAAGCGCCGCTTTTCATATACGAAAACAAACATCTGCTCCTCACACCCGACGGACGCGATTTATATGAGCGCGCGCAAAAACTCATTGATTATCATAATGAGATCATCAACTTTTTCATGGAAAAACGCAGCGGCAGACAAGGAAGCCTGCGCATCGGGATATCCCAGATCTTTGCGACGGGTTACTTTGCGCCTGCCATCGTGGATTATACCAATCATTATCCCGACATTAAATTGAACTTTTTTGAAGGCGGCTCTATCGACATTCAAAAGATGGTGCTGGACGGGACCATCGATATCGGCATAGTGGTCACGCCGCTGTATTATGAAGAAAACAATTTTAAAATATATCCGATATTCGATTCGAATCATACCAAAGTATTGGTCTGCAGCAAAAATCACCGTTTGGCAGCAAAAGAAACCGTATCCTATGCGGACCTGAAAAATGAACGCTTCATCATGCTCACCGACGATTATTCTTTCATGAAGGCGCTGCGGGTGGACTGCATGAAGGAAGGATTTGCACCGAACGTTGTCATGCAGAGCGCTTTGGTTGATTTCATTTTAGAGATCGTGCCCGAGACAGACATCATCACCATTCTGCCTTCGATCGTCACTCAAAAATACAATTACGATACCATCGCCATAAAAAATTTTTCGGACAGCGATTACCTGTCCAACATATGCTTGATCACCGATCCCGACTATGTGTACGAGCCGGGCATCAACTTTATAGATTTCATAACAGAATTTATGAATACATCAACAAGCGCAAAAATCAAGAAGTAAATAGAACAAAGGCAGCCACAGCTGCCTTTTTACTTTATAGCATTGAAACGGAATATAACGCGACGAAATACTATTCTCCGAGCGCCTCGTCTAAAATTTTAACGCCTTTCATAATTTCATCACAAGATACGATAAGGGGCGGAACAAAGCGCAGAATATTTTCTCCAGCGTTCACGATCAACAATCCTTTATCGATGCATTTTGATATGATTTCTTTAGCGGAAACGTTCAGTTCCATGCCCAGCATCAAGCCGATGCCTCGAACGTCCTTGACGCAGGCATGTTTTTCTTTGAGCCGTGTCAACTGATCATATAAAAGCTTGCCTTGAGCATGAACATTGGCCAGCAGATTTTTATTTTCAATTTCGGAAAGCACTGCGTTGGCAGCCGCGCAGGCCAAAGCGTTTCCGCCGAATGTGCTTGCGTGATTTCCGGGCTCAAACGCTTTTTCGATTTTCTCGTTTACCAAAATACCGCCGATCGGAAAACCGCCGCCCAAGCCTTTCGCCATCGCAACCACATCGGGCTTTACGCTGTAATGCTGAAAGGCAAACAGGTTTCCGCTTCGTCCCACGCCGCACTGTACCTCATCGAATATCAATACAATGTCTTTTTCATCGCACAGAGCGCGCACCTTTTGAAGATATTCCTTATCCGCAGGCAAAATACCGCCTTCACCCTGAATGGGCTCTAAAATGACCGCGCAGGTATAGCTGTCCGCTTGCTTTTTAAGCGCATCAAAATCATTGAAATCCACATGCACAATATTGGGCAGCAGATTGCCGAGGTATTTTTGATATTTCAACTGTCCCGTAGCGGTAACCGCGCCGAAAGTTCTGCCGTGAAAGGAATTTTTCATCGAAATGATCTTTGATGGTTCGATCGTCTTAAATTTGCTGCCGTACATTCTGGCAAGTTTTAATGCCGCTTCCACGGCTTCGGCGCCGCTGTTGCAAAAAAACACCTTGTCAAAGCCCGTCAGTTTCGTCAGTTTTTCAGCCAGCTCAACAGCCGGAATATTATAATACAAGTTTGATACATGCAGCAGCTTAT
>DAITPG010000095.1:0-8705 GCA_036833715.1 Eubacteriaceae bacterium
CTTTATTGCTTCGCAATATCACTAATGATATAGAAAGAATCAAGCACAGCTTGATAAATTGTTGTCACATATTTATGTGCCTTGCCTTCGGGCTTTTCATCCAGCCTGTCAGAGCAGATTTTTTCGACACCCTGAACTGCCCTATACGGCAGTTTTTTTTCCGAGCAATAAAAGATCACCGGCACAAATAAACCGATATTTGTTCGAAAAAAGCAAACAATATGGTATGATAAATCCATAAAAAACCGAAGACCGGATATCAATAAGGAACCTTTATGCAAAAAAACAATTCTTTCAGAATGCCCGCCGAATGGGAACAGCACGAACGCACCTTCATCGAGTGGCCCGTTAAGGAATCCATGGTTTGGCCCGAAAATTATCAGAGTGTCTGCAAAGGCTACGCCGAAGTCATCCGCGCGATCTCCGCTTTCGAAAAAGTTACTGTGATCGTTAACGATGCGGACTCGGCCTTCGCAAAACAGCTTTGCGAAAGCAGCGCGCAATATTTGACCATTCCCCATAACGACGCGTGGTGCAGGGACAACGGTCCCACCTTTTTGATCGACAAAGATAGCCGCCTTGCTGCCGTCAACTGGAAATTCAACGCGTGGGGCGAAAAATATCTGCCGTATGACCTGGACGATACCGTCGCATCCGCAGTCGCGCTGGAATTCAATATCCCGTGCATCGACGCAACCGTTGTGATCGAGGGCGGCTCCATCCATGTCGATGGGGAAGGCACACTGCTGACAACGGAGGAATGTCTGCTCAACCCAAATCGCAATCCTCATTTGACAAGATCGCAGATCGAGGAGACGCTCAGAGCGCACTTAAATGTATCAAAAATCATTTGGCTGAAAAGAGGGCTTTTCGGCGATGAAACCGACGGACATGTGGACAATATTGCCTGCTTTGCCGCACCGGGCGTGATACTGATACAGACCTGCCACGATGAAACAGACCCTAATTTTGCAATTACAAAGGAAAACCTGCATATTCTGGGCGAATCAACGGACGCGGCAGGCCGAAGCTTCCAAATCATCGAAATTCCGCAGCCGCCCGCGCGCTATTATAACGGGGAGCGTTTGACACTCAGCTATCTGAATTTTTACTTGGTCAACGGCGGCATCATCCTGCCTGTGTTCGGAGAAGATGCAAAGGATACCGACCTTGAAGCGAGCCGCATCCTGCAAAACGCCTTCCCAAACCGTAAAATCGTACCGGTGGACGGAATGGCCTTGATCACGGAAGGCGGCAACGTGCATTGCATCACTCAGCAAATGCCTCTGGGCATACATCCCGGCGCCGTTAAAGGAGATAAACGATGAGAAACGTAAAAGTTGCCGCAACGCAGATGAGCTGCACAAACAGCATCGAAGAGAATATCAAAAAAGCGGAAAGCATGGTGCGCCGCGCCGCAAGCGAAGGCGCGCAGATCATTTTGATTCAGGAGCTTTTTGAAACGTTGTATTTCTGTCAGAAAGAATTGCCCGACTATTACAGCTACGCAACCGAAGCAAACGCCAACCGAGCGATCGCGCATTTTAAGAAAATCGCAAAGGAGCTTTGCGTGGTGCTCCCCATCAGCTTTTATGAAAAAATGAACAACGCCCGCTACAACGCGCTGGCGGTCATCGACGCGGATGGTGAGGTGCTGGGCGTATACAGAAAAAGCCATATTCCCGACGGCCCCGGCTATGAAGAGAAATATTATTTCAATCCCGGTGATACGGGCTTTAAGGTGTGGGACACCCGCTACGCCAAAATCGGCGTGGGCATCTGCTGGGATCAATGGTTTCCCGAAGCCGCCAGGTGCATGGCGCTGATGGGAGCGGAGCTGCTGTTTTATCCCACAGCCATCGGATCGGAGCCCGAAAATGCGGAGGTCGACTCCAAAGATCACTGGCAGCGCTGCATGATCGGCCATGCCGCATGCAATCTGATGCCCGTGATCGCATCCAACCGCGTGGGAAAAGAAACCATCGGCGATTCTGCGATCACGTTTTACGGTTCCTCTTTTATCACTGATGCAACGGGAGCCAAGCTGGCGGAGGCGGGCAGAGAAGAAGAGACCGTTTTGACGGCGGAATTCGATCTGGACGCGCTCGCTTTTCAGCGCGCCGAATGGGGCATTTTCCGCGACCGCAGGCCCGATCTGTACGGCGTTCTATTAACCAGTGACGGCGTGGTAAAAGCATAAAACCATAATGTCTGTTTTTATGGGAGCAGACATTTTATTTTCTCAACCCATTACATGTCTGTAATATCAGCATCAGCTTGTTTCCGTGTTTGTGATTAAATGAAACGGCAATCCCAACAAATCATTATTAATCAATCAGAATCGGAGGAATGTTATGGAACCCATCGAATTGATTTTTCACGAGGTGCACGATCATCAGGTATGCATCAGCGATCTGTGGATGAGAGAAGTGGAACGCAGAAGCGGCGGAGCGGTAAAATTTACCCGCTATACAGGCGCCGAGCTGCCTGCCGGATACATGCCGGACGCATCCCGCGACGTGCCCGCGCACGGAGGCGTGTATCATCTTCTGGACCTTATCCAAATGCCCTTTCTTACGGAAAGCTCGGTGCAGGGCAGCCGCATGGTGGCTCAGCTGTACGAAGAATTTCCCGAATTCCGTAACGAGCTGAGCGATGTCAAAATGGCCGGGCTGGGAACCGGTTCCGTCATCGCGATTTTTTCAAGCAGGCAGTGGGGTCCCGTAAAACGCATCGAAGACTTAATCGGCGCGCGCATACGTTCGCTGGCCTCCATTGACGCGGGGCTTTCGGCCGTCGGCGCAAAGCCGGTTTATGTGCCGTATCTTTCGATCAAGGAGCAGATGGAAACCGGCGCGCTGGACGCCGCGGTGCTGGGTCTGCTGCCCGCGATGACCTTTGATATTGCCAAAGCAGCCCCCTATTGCACCATCGCGAAGGACCGCATGATCACCACGCATCCCATGCGCCTCTCCTTGCCTTGGGAGAGCTTTAATAAGCTGCCCCACGCAGCGCAAAAAGCCGTTGACGAGCTGGGGCCGGCCGGCTCAAACAGTTGGTTTGCCACCCATTGCGGGCCCGACTTCGACGCGCATGTGGAAACGGCTATTGATTACATACGCAAAAACGGAGAGATCGTTACACTGAATGAAGAAGAGCTCATCCGATTTAAAACGGCTATGCAGCCTTCGGTCGATGAAGCGCTGCGCGCGGCCGAAGAACACGGCCTGCCGGGCAAAGCCTTTTATCATCGTCTGTTAGAGCTGTCAAAGTCATAATATATCTACATAATACTCTTTAAACCGCGCCTTTGCCGGATGCGGTTTTTTGATTTCCGCATTCCGCCCTCAAAACCGATGTGCGTAAAAAAAATCGGGCAATTTTTTCCGCGTCGGTTAGGGAACTAAACCTATCGGTGTTATAATAAACTATCAGATGCCGATCAAATAAAAATACGGCATCGGCTTTGTAATCGATTAATTCCTTCGGCACGGCAAAACCGCCGCCGTATCGCCGAGGCTTCCAAAAGGAGAATTATAAATGGCTTACCGCGATCTGCAAAGCTTCCTGAATAAGCTGGAAGCCTGCGGAGAATTGATCAGAATAAAAACGCCCGTATCCACCAAACTGGAGATGACCGAGATCGCCGACCGCGTCAGCAAAGCGTACGGCCCTGCGATCCTGTTTGAAAACGCCGAGGGGTACAATTACCCCGTGCTGATGAACGCAATGGGCACTTACCGCCGCATGAGCATGGCGCTGGGCGCCGAAAACCTCGATGAAATCGGCAGGGAGATCGCCGACTATTTGAATTTTGACAATTATCTGTCCTTAAAAGGGTTATTTAAAAGCATACCGCGTTTGTTTCGTTTGCTGCATGTATTTCCGTGGCGGCGTTTGGGCAGGGGCGCTTGTCAGCAGGTGATCGAAAGGGAACCCGATCTGTTTACGCTTCCCGTGCTGCACTGCTGGCCGCAGGATGCCGGACGCTTTTTTACACTTCCGCTCGTCTTCACCAAGGATGCAAACAGCCGCCGCCAGAATGTCGGCATGTACCGCCTGCAGATCCTTGATCAAACCAGCACGGGCATGCACTGGCACAAGCACAAGGACGGCTCCGAAAATTATCTTTCTTATAAGAAATCCGCACGCAGGATGCCCGTGTCCGTAGCGCTTGGCTGCGACCCCGCCGTCACTTACGCCGCCACCGCGCCGCTTCCGAAACAGATCGATGAAATGATGTTTGCCGGATGGCTGCGAAAAGCGGGCGTAAAAATGGTCAAGTGCGTCACCAATGATATTTATGTTCCGGCCGATGCCGAATTTGTGCTGGAAGGCTATGTCGATCCTGCGGAAGCGTTGGTGCGAGAAGGACCATTTGGCGACCATACGGGGTATTATTCCCTCGCGGACGATTACCCGCGTTTTCATGTGACCTGCATCACGCGTAAAAAAACACCTGTCTATCCGGCAACCGTGGTGGGCAAGCCTCCCATGGAGGATTGCTACATGGCCAAAGCTACGGAGCGCATTTTTCTGCCGTTGCTTCGCATGCAGATCCCCGAACTGATCGATTTGAACCTGCCGCTGGAAGGCGTGTTTCACAACTGCGCCATCCTGTCGATCCGTGCCCATTATCCGGGGGCGGCGCGCAAGGTGATGAACGCGGTTTGGGGCATGGGACAGATGATGTACACCAAGATGATCGTTGTCGTGGACGAGTCCGTCGACGCGCAAAATATCGCTCAGGTGCGCGACGCCGTGTTAAAAAACACGCGCGGCTCCCACAGCCTCGTGTTTTCCGAGGGGCCGTTGGACGCGCTGGATCATTCCTCCTCGCGTTCGCTGGTCGGCTGCCGTCTGGGCGTGGACGCGACCGAAAACTCTGTTGCTTCCGAAAGCGGTGTCAGCGAGAGTTTTACGGTCATAACCGTTAATAAACTGCACGATTTTGAAGGAAGACATGCCCTGGAAAATTATCTTCCCAGGCATGAACATAAATTTGTGATCTGTGTCGATCACACGGTCGATCCCACAGACCTGCGCACCGTGATGTGGAAGGTATTCAACAACATTGACGCATCGCGTGATTTGGTGATCGCGGGGCAAAAGATCGGCATCGACGCGACCAAAAAGTTCCTCGGCGAAGGGCTTACGCGCGAGTGGCCGGACGATATCGAAATGACGGACGACATCAAGAAGTTGGTATCCGAAAGGTGGAGCGAATATGGCATTCAAATCGATACTGATTAAAGCGGCGCAAAAAATAAAGGCGTATGGCATCCTTGTGATGTTTTCACATACGATTTTCTCATTCAGCTTTGCGCTCGTTTCCATGGTGATTGCGGCCAACGGCCTGCCGAAAGCTTCCATGCTGCTATGGATCGTGGTCTGTTTTATGGGCGCTCGCACAGGAGCCAATGCCATCAACCGCGTCATCGACGCGAAGTTTGATGCCAAAAACCCGCGCACGGCCAACCGTCAGCTGCCCAAAGGCGAAATGAAGCCTGCGGAAGTGATCTTTTTCACGGCGGTCTGTTTTCTGGTCATGCTGGTTGGCGCTTATAAGCTCAATCCGCTGTGCTTTGTGCTCTCGCCCGCCGCGCTTTTTCTGCTGACCACCTATTCCTATACCAAGCGGTTTACCTATCTGTGCCATCTGGTGCTCGGCGTTACCTGCGCCTGCGCGCCCGTCGGGGCGTGGCTGGCCGTCACAGGACGTTTTGAAATCATCCCGCTGATCATGGGAGCAGCCAACACCCTTTGGGTGGCGGGCTTTGATATCATTTACGGCTGCCAGGATTACGATTTCGATACGCAAAACGGGCTTTACTCCATTCCCGCGCGCTTCGGCGTCAAAGGCGCGCTGCGCATCGCCCTATTTTTTCATATCATTACCCTGCTTTGTCTTACAGCCATCGGCATCTTGGTGCCGCAATTCGGCGTTCTTTACTATATCGGCATGGGTATCATCGCCGTTTTGTTTGCCGCCGAATACCGCATGGTGTCGCCCACAAACCTCACTCATGTCAATATCGCGTCCTACAGCGTCAATCAGCTTGTCAGTATCACTTTACTGATTTTCGGCCTTCTCGACGCGTTTATCTGAAAATATACGGCGTAAAGAAAGGGATCGCAAATTGAAGAAAATCATTTTGGGACTCACCGGGGCAAGCGGAAGCATTTACTTCACGCGCCTTGTCGATCAGCTTTGTCTGCATGATGTCGAGCTGCGCCTGATCGCTTCAAGCAACGGGGAAAAAGTCTGCCGATTTGAGACCGGCATCGCGTTTCGCGATCAGATCGGCGAATGGAACCAAGGCAGGGCCAAGGTAACCCTCGAAGAAAACGACAACCTGTTTTCCGCAGCCGCCAGCGGCTCCGCCCGCTTTGACGCCATGGCGATCGTGCCGTGTTCCATGTCCACGCTTGCCATGCTCGCGAACGGCCTATCCGAAACGCTCATGACCCGCGCGGCCGATGTGATGCTCAAGGAACGCAGAAAGCTGGTCCTTGTCCCCAGAGAAACGCCGCTTTCGGCCATTCATTTAAGAAATATGGCTCGCCTTTCAGAACTCGGCGCCACCATTCTTCCGGCAATGCCGGGCTTTTACGGTCATCCGCAGACCATCAAGGATCTCATCGACTTTGTTGTCGGCAAAACGCTCGATTGTCTGGAAATCGAAAATCAATTATACCAAAGATGGGAAGGTTATTATGAAGAAAAATAAACTGGTCGCGCTGCTGCTTGTCGGCGCAATGCTGCTTTCTTTTACTGGCTGCGCGCAAAACGATTCCTCGGGAGAAAAAACGCTCATCCGCATCGGGATGATGTCCTCTTCCGATGTGATACCCTATGTTTTGATCAATGAAAAAGGGCTGGCCGAAAAATACGGCTTCACGCTCGAACTGCAGGTGTTCACCTCCGCAAAAGACCGCGACGCCGCATTTCAGGCGGGCGAGCTCGACGGCGTACTCACAGATTATGTGGGTGTGTGCATGTATCAAAACGCAGGTTTTGACGTGAAAATCACCGGCATCACGGACGGCGATTATATCCTGGTCGCTGGCAAAAACAGCGGCATTACCGATATCAGCCAGATCAAAGGAAAAAGCATCGCCATCTCCGAAAAAACGCTCATCGAATATACGCTCGATAATATTTTACTCAAAAACGGAATGCAGCCCTCCGATGTGGTAAAGGAAGTGGTGCCGCGCATCCCCGACAGACTGGAGCTTCTGCGCAACGATAAGATCGATCTCGGCCTTATGCCCGAACCGTTCGCGACCCTCGCGCTTGCAAGCGGCGCGGTCAAACTGGGCACGGCCAACGAATGCGGACTGTATCCAGCGGTTTCCGCTTTTTCAAAAACCGCTTTGGACAGCAAGACCAAGGCTGTCAAAAATCTGTACAAAGCCTACAACGAAGCCGTTGCCTATATGAACAAAACCGATATCCGCGAATATGAAGACATCGTGATCTCGGCTGTCGGCTATCCCGCCGAAATGAAGGGCACCATCACGGTTAAGGATTTTCGCACCAGCAAGCTGCCGCCCAAAGAAGATGTGGAAGCGGCCATTCAATGGGCAAGCGAAAAAGGCCTTTGTGAGCCCACGCTCACCTACAGCCAAATGACCTATGACGTATATTAATTAAAAAAGAAAGCCGCGGCAGAACTTATTAGTTTCTGCTGCGGTATTTGATAAGCAGGTGTTTTCATGCTGACCATCGACCGAATATCGGCAGGCTATAAAATCAAAGGCAGATCAATTCCCGTTTTGCAAAACTTTTCTCTCACGGTGCAGAAAGGAAAGGTTCTTGCCGTGCTGGGGCCGTCCGGCTGCGGCAAATCGACACTGATCCAAACGCTTGCGGGAATGCTTGCTCCCGATGCGGGAACCGTCCGCATCGATACGGACGGCGAATCAAAGCCGCTCAGTCCCTTAACACACAACATTGCCGTTATCCCGCAAAACTGCGGCCTGCTCCCGTGGAAGACGGTGCGCCGCAACTGCCTTCTGCCGTTGAAGCTGCATCATCTATCTGTTGATAAACCGCTAAACGACCGGCTGGAAGAAATCTGCGGCATGCTGGGCATGCGGGACTATTTGGATCGTTTTCCCGGCGAACTCAGCGGAGGGCAGGTGCGCAGGGCTGCGCTCGCTCGCGCTTTTTTGCAGACGCCCGATCTGCTCCTTATGGACGAGCCTTTTTCCTCACTGGACGCGATCACCTGCGCAGATGCGTGGCGCCTTTTTTTGGCGGTATGGCGGCAAAAACAGCCGACGACGCTGCTTGTGACCCACAGCCTTCAGGAAGCGCTGCTTTTGGGCCATGAGATCATCGTGCTTGGCAGGCAAAACGGAGAAATTCTTGCGCTTGCGCAAAATCCCTATTTCGGGCAGGAGGAAGCGGACGGCACCGCTTACATTCAGCTTCGCCACTCCCTTCACGAGCTGCTGCGTCCGTCGGACAGGGAGGTCGCGCGATGAAAAAGCTGCTCCATAAAACGGTTCTCTTTTTAACCGGTTTTCTTTTAATTAATGTGATTTGGTACGTCGGTTTCCTTGCGGCGCATACCACGGTGATCCCCGATCCGTTAATCGTCTACCGCAATTTCGGAGAAGTCTTTCAAAACCATATCCTGCTGCATATTTTGATCAGCCTTAAAAGGATCGGCATCGGCCTCAGCCTCTCTCTGCTG
>DAITPG010000096.1:0-8590 GCA_036833715.1 Eubacteriaceae bacterium
ACGCGATATTTGTGAGAAATGTCAGAAGGAAGGGCTTCCGAAAGACGGTCTTGGAAAAGAGCTGACACAGCCGTTTTCGGACAAACTGGTTGGAAAGCAATTAACCTTGAAATTCACCGACTTTAAAGAACTCACCTACCGCTTTGAGGGCGCGGAAGCGCTGCAATGGAGCGAGGACGGAGCCACCTTTAAGGAAGAATACTGCCAGATCACTGAATTTCTTCAAGACAGCAATTTGTTTTTTGTGCACCATTTGCGTTCCTATACCTTCCCATTGGAAGCATTTACATTTGTGATCGATATGGAAAACGGGTTAGTTACCCTTGTTCATGCATCCGTCGGAACCTTCAAACGACCCAGAGAGGTTGACCGTGAATTTCATTTTGGCACCATCGAAGGCTTCGGAAGTAAAGATACGCCGCTTCATAACTTCACCGAGGATATGGTCGGTTTGATCGTCGATTGGTTTTATGACAAAGAACAAACCTTTATAGCCAAGCATTTTTATGTGGATCATCTGCGAAAATTTGACCGAATAATACGAGAAGGCGTCACGACGTATTACTCGGCCGTCACCTGCGATTATATAAAGATTCGAGAAGGAATCTACATAATGAGCTGGGTGGAAACCTACGGTCAGGGTGTGCAGGGCACAGCGCTGATCGACATGAAACATCTTCATGATGTGGGCAGCTTTTTTGGCATCAACCGCGAAGGTACCCTTGACAGCTACTCCTTTGCGGCATACGGGATACTCAGTGACAAGATCGGACCTGTTAAATAAATATACTATGATTTCAAAAAAGTGTCATGCGAAAACATCGACACTTTTTTCTTTTATGTTAAAATGAATCGATACGCTTTGAATACATATTTTTTACCGGATCACAAGTAAATGCAGCGATATCGGAGGAAGCATGAACCGTTCGGAAATTCAATTACGGCTTTACAGAGCGATTTTGATTGCAGGAATTATTTTGTCGTTGATCAGCATCATTGGCAACATTCTTTCGCAGTTTCCGATGCGTCCCAATTTGAAGTGGGGAATCTTATTGATTATTTCCATTGCCGCGCTGATCTTTTCGAACAATAAAAAATGGACGCCTTATTTCATGTTTGCCGTATTCGGTTTTTTAATTTGCGTTTTTCTTCCCTTCGCCTTCATCGATTCGGGAGGAAGCAAAAATAACGCCATCGGCTATACATTTCTTTTGCTGATTTCCGTTACTTACTTGTTTAACGGAAAAAAGCGATGGATTTTAGTGATTGCGCTGATCATTTCTTTTATGGCGCTTCACGCCCTTGAATATTACAAGCCCGATCTGATTGCCGTCTATTCCGATAAAAATCAATTTATGGATCGTATGCTCCAAATACCGCTGCTTCTGTTTGCATCCTTTTGGATCATTCGCATATTCGCCAAGGAATATGAAAAGGTACATGAAAAGCTGACCGTCTATGCAAACTATGACGAACTGACCGGGCTTTACAATCGAAGGATATTTAACCTGGCCATGGAAGAAGCCGTCAATGAGGGCTGCGAGAAATACCTTGTTTTTTTGGATTTGGATAATTTCAAAAAGGTGAATGATAATTACGGTCATTGCGTGGGTGACGAAGCTCTGAAAAAGCTGTCCGAAATTCTTGAAAAAAATATTGATCTGGAGAAACATGTCGTTTGCCGCTGGGGCGGAGATGAATTCGCGATCATTTATAACGGAAACAGAGAAGACCTGATCTGCAAGCTCGAAACGATCAGAGCGATGTTTAAATCGTATATTTCCGTTTATGATGAATCGACGGGCTTAAGTTACAGCATCTTATCCTTTGGCGAGGCTGACAGGATACCGCAAATGATATCGGCGGCGGACAAGCTCCTTTACGAAGAAAAACTTAAAAAAGAAATTTAAATCATAAAAAATAAAGACCGCGGAGCAACTGATGGAATCAAAGTGTTATAACGAATATTTGAATATTTTACAGGAAGAACTTGTCCCCGCGCTGGGTTGTACCGAACCGATAGCCATCGCCTACGCTGCGGCTGAAGCCAGAGACATTTTGGGAAAAATGCCTGAGCGCGTTCGTATCCATTGCAGCGGAAACATCATCAAAAACGTAAAATGCGTTGTTGTGCCCAATACCTCCGGACTTATCGGGATCGAAGCCGGCGCGCTGGCAGGAATTGTAGGGGGCCGAGCGGAAAATAAAATGGAAGTGCTTTCAGGGATCGGCTCCGGCCAAGTCTCTGAGATCAAAAGACTGCTTGCGGCAAATATCTGTGAGGTAACAGCGCTGAATTCCGACTGTGCTCTTCATATTATTTTAGAGCTTTCTCATGGAATAGAAACCGTTAAAGTGGAAGTGCGGGATTACCATACCAACATTGTTAAGAAGGAAAAAAACGGCGAGGTGTTATTTGAAAAAAACAGCTCTTCAGTCGCCGGATTTGCATATACCGACCGCAGCGTGCTGAATGTGAATGATATAGTAAATTTTGCGCAGACCGTAGAAATCAGCGAAGTCAAAGAATTAATGGAACGGCAGATTGAATATAACATGGCGATCGCACAGGAAGGCCTCAATGGCGGCTATGGCATCGACATCGGCAACACCATCTTAAAATACGGAGAAAAAACTACTTTTAATATGATTAAAGCCTATACTTCAGCCGCTTCCGAAGCCCGCATGGTCGGCTGCGAACTGGCTGTGATCACCAATTCCGGAAGCGGAAACCAAGGCATCGCGGCCTCGGTGCCCGCGATTATTTATGCGCGGGAAAAAGAAATCGGGCACGAAAAATTGCTGCGCGCGCTGGTTTTATCCAATCTGCTTGCAATCCATCAAAAAACACCCATCGGCAGACTTTCAGCCTTTTGCGGAGTAGTCAGCGCATCCTGCGCCAGCGGCGCCGCCATTACCTTTCTTGCGGGCGGCACTACGGAACAAATCAAAATGACGGTCACCAACACGCTTGCCAATGTGTCAGGAATCATTTGTGACGGGGCTAAGGCTTCCTGTGGCATCAAAATCGCAGCCAGTCTGGATGCGGCAATCCTTGCTCATCTGCTGGCTATGGATAACAAAGTGTATCATGCCGGGGACGGCATGGTTAAAAAAGATGTGGAAGCCACCATATCCTCAGTCGGCAGGATCGCCAGAGACGGGATGAAAGAAACCGACAAAGAAATTCTCAAAGTTATGCTCGAAAACTAAATAAGAGATAAAATGAACGGGGTAACAATGAATTATATTGCCTTTATCCGAGGCATCAATGTGGGCGGCAAAAATAAATTAAAGATGTCCGATTTACAGGCCCTATGCGCTTCGCTTGGGCTTGCAGATGTCAAAACCTTTATTCAAAGCGGCAATGTACTGTTTCGGTCGGACGAAAGTGAAGAAGAATTAATAGAAAGACTTGAGAAAGCGCTGCTGCAAACATTCTTAATCTCTGTAAAGGTTTTGCTTCGCACCACGGATGAGCTGAAAACGGCAATCGTGAATTGTCCTTTCCCAGAAGATGAAATTACAAAGGCGCAAGTTGAAAATACAGTGGGCGAAAGTCTCTATTATCATTTATTAAACACACCGCCTTCGGCAGACTTGATTTACGAGCTGAATAAACGCGTTTCCGATACCGAACGGTACGCATTTTACGGACGCACCGTTTATTTGCTGCTAAAATGCAGCATCCGTCATTCGAAGCTTTCCTCGGCACTCGACAGGCATTCGGAGGGGACGACGCGAAACCGCAACAGTATCAGCAAACTTGCTTTAGCTGAAATCTGAATAAACCAATTCACTACCAAGTCAAATGAAAAGAGGGACAGCAATGATTGAAACAAAACGCCTTATCATAAGAAGCTTTACGGCGGAGGATGCGAAAGATTTATATGAATATCTTTCGCATCCCGAAGTCGTCCGATATGAACCGTATGAGCCGTATTCGTTAGCGGACTGTATAAAGATTGCTGAGGAACGCGCACAAAACAGCGCCTTTTTTGCGGTTTGCCTGAAAGAAAGCGGCAAAATGATCGGAAATATTTATTTTTCGAAACAGGAATTTGAAGCATTTGAATTGGGCTATGTCTTCAATCATACCTATCAGGGCTGCGGCTACGCTTCCGAAAGCGCGGCTGCCCTCATCGGCAGGGCTTTTGAAAAAGAAAACGCGCATAGAATTTTTGCGATGTGTAATCCGCAAAATAAAAATTCGTGGAGGCTTTTGGAGCGGCTCGGTTTCAGAAGAGAAGCGCATTTTGTCAAAGACATCTATTTTAAGACGGATAGTGAACACCATCCGATCTGGCAGGATACCTATGTATATGCGCTGCTGATAGAAGATTGGCTTTCAGTCAAAAATAATTTGAATTGACGAGACAAAACACTTCCTTTATGGAAGAATAGATTAAAAACCGGATAAAATGAAGTCGAAGAAAAAGCTTTTCCGCAAAAATGCGGAAAGTTTTTTTATTTAATTATAAATAAACAATAATACGGTATTGACGAATTTTTTGATTGGCTGTATACTTGTTTACATAGCGAACAACTAATAAAACAAGAAAGGATTAAGAATAATGAAAATTACTAAAATCGAAGTTTTCAGGCTCAATTCCGCCAACAATCGGCTAAACAGCCCCATCGGATGCAGAATCCATACGGATGCTGGCATTTTCGGCGACGGTGAAGCCGGCATGGCCTACAGAGTCGGCGGCTACGGTTCATTTGGGATGATCTGCGATCTGGCTGAAATGCTTATCGGCATGAATCCGCTTCAGACAGAATTGATTTGGCATAAGATGTACAAGAATACGTTTTGGGGACAAAACGGCGGCCCAGTCGTATTTTCGGGTATCGCAGCCATCGATACAGCCTTATGGGATATCAAAGGAAAATATTTCAATGTGCCGCTGTATGAGCTGCTGGGCGGCAAAATCCATGACAAGCTTCGCACTTACGCCAGCCAATTGCAGTTCGGCTGGGGACAGACGGGCATCAGCGATCATTTGCAGACGGTAACCCTCGAAGATTACGCCTATAACTGCCGCCTTGCATTGGATGAAGGCTATGATGCAATCAAAGTCGATTTTTTTGACAGAGGACCCGAAGGCCAGCCGCTCGAGCCGCTTCAGCAAACCGGCCTTTTAAGCGGCTCACAGCTTAAAATGGTCGAAGACCGTATCCGCGTCGTTCGGGAAACCGTCGGAGACGAAGTCGATATCATTATGGAAAACCATTCTTATCCTGATGCCAACGGTGCCGTACAACTCGGAAAATTGGCCGAAAAATATAACATCTACGCGTTTGAGGAACCCAATACGCCGAATATCCAGACCAGCGAATACATAGCCAAACACTGCCATGTGCCGCTCGCAAACGGTGAGCGTATCTTCAGCCGCTGGCAGTACGCTCCCTATTTTCAGCGCAACTTAATTCAACTGGCTCAGCCGGATATCGGCAACTGCGGAGGCATTTCTGAAGTTAAAAAAATTGCGGATATGGCATATGCTTATGATGTGGGCATTCAGGCTCACGTTGCGGGAAGCCCGTTTGCAACCAATGTGGCGCTCCATCTGGAATGCAGTATTCCCAATTTTGTGATTCACGAACATCATACCTGCAATCGCATGGATACGTCGCTGAATCTTACCAAATATAACCTGCAGCCCGAAAACGGATTTTTCACCATACCCGACCTACCCGGTGTCGGCAATGAATTCCTGCAATCCGCCATAGACAACGCCCGTTATTATAAATGCGTCGAATAAACATCATTGATAAGAATGCTTAAATTACGTTCAGACAAGCTGAAATCGAAGTGCCGGAAACGGCACTCTTTTTTTTCGTGCGGCAAATCATTGATTTTATTCACGGATTCCATTAAGATAAATAACGGAATATTTATTTGGAGCAAAACCATTGAATAAAAAACAGATAAAAATCGAAAAGATTTCCATCGTCGATCAAGTCTATTCAGCCATTAAAAATGATATAGCCGAGGGCATTTATAAAGTCGGAGAGCGTTTGCCTTCCGAAACGGAATTTGCAACGGCGTATGGCGTCAACCGACTGAGCGTGCGCATGGCTTTGCAAAAGCTCAGCGCGGTAGGCATCATAGAAACCAGAGTCGGAGAAGGCTCTTTCGTAAAAGAATTTTCAATCAAATCTTTTATCGATGAAATTTCTATTTTTCTGGAAACCGATAAAAAGCTAAAAGAAGTGCAGCAGCTGCGCAATCTGATCGAGGTCGAATCAACGCGCCTTGCGGCAGCCCATGCGACGGATGAAGAAAAAAAACTCCTGCATGAATTGCTGCAGGATTATTTGGAAGCGAAAAAAGAGCAGGAAGAACATATCGAAGATGAAAATCTTCAAGCGGCTGTTGCTGAAGCCGATCTTAATTTTCATATGCAAATCGTGCGAATGAGCCATAACCGCTTATATCTGGAAATTTATTATATCGTAAAAAAACTGATCAAAGAGCATATCAGCAATTTAATTGCCAAACGTTCCAGGCAGATAAAAGAAAAAACCATTATTGAACCTAAAGACAGCCATATCCTTGTTTATGAAGGGATCATCAGCGGAGATTTGAGTATTTCCGAAAAAGCTTATCACCAAATGATCGATGTGGAGCCTTGGGAACTTTAGGCATATCGTCACAGATGCAATAAATGATATGCCGCGGTCGTGATCATACAAACGATGAGTCCGACCGCAGTAGGCATCAGAGCGGAAAGCACCGTCCATTTAGCGCTCCCCGTCTCTTTTTTTATGGTCATGAGCGTCGTAGCACACGGCCAATGCAGCAGGCTGAACAGCATAACATTGACCGCCGTTAGATAAGTCCAGCCGTTGTCGACAAGAATTTGGCGCAGAGATGCGATGCTGTCAAATTCGATCATCGACCCTGTGGAAAGATAACACATCAGCAGAATGGGCAGCACGATCTCGTTTGCGGGCAGCCCTAAAATAAAAGCGATCAAAATAAAACCGTCCATACCCAATAATCGGGCAAAAGGCTCCAAAAAAACCGCCGCATGGCTGATGAGGCTTAAATCACCGACGTAAATATTGCCGAGCGCCCAGGTAAGCGCTCCGGCAGGAGCAGCGATCACTACGGCGCGCCACAAAACAAACAATGTGCGGTCGATCATGGAGGTATAGAGTACCCGCCCGATTTGCGGAATACGGTACGGAGGCAATTCCAGCGTAAAAGTGGACGGAACGCCTTTCAGAAGGGTCTTGGATAATCCATAAGAAATCAGCAGCGTAAACCCGATGCCGATCACAATGAGTGCCGTCACGGACAACACGGGGAGAAATCCTGCAAACAGCCCGCCTGCGGATGCAAAAAATACCGTTGATATCGCAATCAGCGTGGGAAATCTTCCGTTGCAGGGCACAAAATTATTGGTAAGCGTTGCAATCAGGCGTTCTCTGGGTGATTCAATGATGCGGCAGGCCGTTATTCCCGCGGCGTTGCAGCCAAAGCCCATACACATCGTAAGACACTGCTTGCCGTGCGCGCAGGCTTTTTTAAACAGATGATCCATATTAAAAGCCACGCGCGGCAGATAGCCCAGATCTTCCAAAATCGTAAACAGCGGGAAAAAGATCGCCATCGGCGGCAGCATTACGGATACCACCCATGCCAGCGAGCGGTACAGGCCCAAGACAAGCACACCATGCAGCCATTGGGGCGCGTTTATCTGTGTAAACCACAAGGTGAGTTTATCTCCGATGCCGAATAAAAAATCGGCAAGCAGCCTCGAAGGGACATTGGCTCCCTTAATAGTGATCCAAAAGACCAAAGTAAGCATTAAAAGCATCAGCGGGATACCAAAAATCTTGCTGGTTATGTAGTTGTCGATGATCCTGTCCCGGTTGATTTTTTTTGTATCCTGCCTTACGTTTCGGTCTTTGATCGCCTCCGCCCTTGCGTAAATGCATTCCGATATTGCTTCTCTTACCGAAACCTTCTCTTCGTTTGAATAATGATTCGACTCTTTTAATGCTTCCTCAAACAACTGAATATCCGAATTGTTAAAAATTGAGTTGATCAGCTTGGTATCCCCGTCGATAAACCGCAGTGCCAGCCATCGGGCGTTGATGCCGAATATCTTTTTTTCAACCAGCGGCTTGACCGATTCGATCCTTTCTTCGATGAGCTGGGAATATTGAACGGTTTCGGGTTTGGGCACGCATTTTCCTGCGGATACCTGGCTGACCGTGTCCTTTAATTCCTTTAAGCCCTCTCCGCTTCTGGCCGCGCATAAAACAACGGGTATCCCCAGGTCTTTGGATATTCCCTCTCCGTCGATGATAATATTTTTCTTTCTGGCTTCATCCATCAGATTGATGCATAAAATCACCTTATCGGTAAGTTCCATTACTTGAAAAACCAGGCTGAGATTACGCTCAAGACAAGTGGCGTCGGCGACGACGATAACTGCATCGGCATTGCCGAAACAAATAAAATCCCTTGCTACCTCTTCCTCAACGGAAGAAGCAAACAACGAATACGTGCCCGGAAGATCGACCAATACATAATCGGTGCTTTTGTGCTTAAATTCACCGCGCGCATTGACAA
>DAITPG010000097.1:0-8577 GCA_036833715.1 Eubacteriaceae bacterium
ACGTGCCTTCCGCCGATGTCCAGAATAATGATACAGGTACGGTCATTATAAGGAACGGTTTCTTTACACATCCTTACACGAATATCGATCACCGAAATGATCCTGCCCCGTAAATTGATGATCCCTTTAAAATGAGAGGGATATTCGGGCACCGGAGTAATTTCATGCATTTGAATGATCTCGACTACTTTGTCTATCGGTATACCAAAAGTGTGGCTGTCAACATGAAAAGTCAGATATTTTTCTTCTTCTTTTACTTGGGCAGTTTCATTCTTAAATTTGTTGTATAATCCCGTCATTTCTGCTCTCCGCTATTATTTTTAAACTGTAGCTTTTCTCTTATTTTGTATGGATTCCATAAGTTCGGCATGTCTTTTTTTCATCAAAGCTTCTACAATGCCGTTTTGTTCACTTAGCTGTTCTAGGTGATGATTGTAATCTCGCTGAAGCATCATCAATGATTTATATTCGGCCGGATATTGATCCGTTGACGATCCCCACAGAATCTTTCTTACGTGCTCCCGTTGTTCGTCCGCCAGTTCTTCAATGGATTTTAAAAGCAGCGCATTGCACTTATCGATCCGCTTCATAAATTCGCTGCGAGATGTCAGCAGACTGGCAAAGCCATCATAATTGTCCTCTGCGCAAGCCGCTTCCATTTGTTCGGTAACCTTCAACAATTTTTCGATATATATATTTTTTTGCTGTATGCACGTAATTACGGTATCTGACATTTTTACCCCTCTATAGGACTTTGGTATGGACAATTTTTTCTGCCTGTGCCCAGGTATCGCGCAGATCGCTTACGATCGGGATGATCTCATCGAGAATCGACGTATCCCGTTTGATATCCGCTTTGATCGTTTGTTGATTGATGAAAGTGTACAGCTGGTATAAATTTTGCGATATCTCTATATTTCGGTTAAGCGTATTGCAAAGATGGGTAAAAATATTTTTGCTTTTTTCCGCGCATTTGGAACTTGCGGCATAATTGCCGTCCGTCATCAGAATTTTGCAATATTTTAGGTTTTTGAGAGCTGCGTCGAATAATTTTACAACCAGCTCCCCTTTGGTCATTGTATTAATGGATTGTTCCTTATATTGTGCCAAGGGATTTAACATTGCGTACCTCGTTTGTGGTTTATTAAGAGCTGAACTGCTGAGTGAGCCACTGGCTCTGCTGATTCATATTGCTGATATATGTTTCAAGCGCGGTGAATTTATTCATATAGCGCGTTTCTTCCATCTCCAGATTGCGCTTTAAGGTCTCAAGGATTGAATCGATCGAATCGATCTTATCCGAGAATATGTTATCGTCATAAGAATTATCATTTACATACCCTGCCAAATGGATAAGGATACCGTCTTCACCGAGTCTGTTTACATTTTTATTCCAAAGCGATTGAAGGCGATAAGCCAGACCCGTTTGATCTGTTTTTTCTTTTTCGGTTACGGCCGAGCTGTCCGGCTGCTTCAAAAATAAACTCATTACGCCGTCGGCATTTTCATTGAGCGCGGCTTTCAGTTTATCCGAATCAATCACCAGCTTGCCATTCTCTTCCCAAGAATAAGAATTGGTTGCGATACCGATCTTCGCCAAGGTGAGATCCGTGCCTTTAACCGTGTTGTTGAGTGCGGAACGCATTCCGCTTAAGATATTGTTTAAATATTGATCGTTGCGCAACAACCCTTTTTTTGCTTCTTTTTCCCAGTCTTCGATTTGGTCATCCGTCATTTCTTTTTTCTGCTCATCAGTCAGGGGTAGATACGCTTCATCCGAACTTTGTTTTTCGGTTATTTTGGATGAAAGCAGCTCAATGATGGAATTGTAGTCGGTTATAAATTCTTCCACTTTTTTGTATAAAGAATCAATATCATTGGCCACCGTAAACTTAATGTTTTCCTGCGCCGTTCCTTCCGCCTTGCCCAATAATTCAATGCTTACGCCGTCCAAACCAAATGAGTTGGTGGAGCGGTTGATCCATTGAAACGTGCTGCCTCCGTCAAAGCTGACTTCCAAACGCGCGTCTTTACCCGCGCTGACCGCATAATTTCCGGAACCGATATTGATCTGTCCGTCACTGTCGCTGTCATAATCCGCTTGTCCGAACAAGGCTGTGGCTAAATTGCTGCTACCGCTGTCAATAAACTCAGTTTTTCCGTTTGTGCCGCTTTCTTTCGCGGTTACGCTGAATGTATCCGTCGTGGAAATATAGCTGATATTGACGTTGGCATCAGAATTATTAATGCGGTAAAGCATATCTCCGAAAAGCGTATCTTCCGCGAATTCAAATTTAATTCCGTTAACCGACATTTCATAATTACCGGAACCGTTTTTTACAAGCGCTGTTTTCAATTCCGAAGATAAATCATTTAAGGATTTGCTGAGATCCAGACGGTTGCTTTCACCCGACTTGACATGCAGGGCTCCATTAACGCCCAGAATATTGGATGCAGTGGCTGATTTTAAGGTCAGGATCGAGGAGGAGTCCTGCGGCTTTAATGTCAATGCTCCGTTTGCATCCATCCCAACCTGTACGGTATTGGTTCCATAGGCGGAATTAAAGGCGCTTTGCATATAGGTCTTTAAGCCCTCGGGAGTGGAATATAAAGCTTTATCGGCAGCGGCAAACGTAATTTTTTTGTCGATCCCATTCAGACTGACAGTAACGGAAGAGCCTGAAAGCACCTCACCCAATTGCTTGTCTTCATAGAATCCGGCAGTATCCGCTGAATTTTGCGCCGTGATTATTCCATCTGTACCGCTCGACTGGCCGGACTCAAGGCCAAGCCCGCTCAGCAGAATGGAAGAGGAGCCGGATTTCAGTTCGATGGTTTTTATATCTTCGGGTACGGAAGTATTGTTGGAAAGCTCCACTTTGTATCCGCCCGCGCCGTCGCTTATTCTTGAAAAAGAAAGTTTATCCTTAATTGCGTCGTTGGCTTGAATTTGCGTATTCAACTCTGCTAAAACTGCGTCCAGCTTTTCAATGTCCGTATCCGCTTCCGCGTCAAATTTAAAATCGCTGCTTATTTTAAGCGTAGATTCCTGATCGTTAAATTCAAACGCAAAGGAAGCTCCCTGCAGAAGGTTCAGCTGCCATTCGGATTCGATCTTTCCGGTGGTTATTGTTTGAGTAGACGCCGCCGACCTTGTCGTAAAGCCGGTCTTTTGAGCAAGGGTATCGATATCTCGAATTACCATATTGGCGGCAACGTCCGAACTACCGCTCACATTTACGTAAGAGGAACTGTTTTTAATCGTTGAAACCTGATAAAACTGAGAATTTAAGATATTGCTTGAAGCGCTTGTACTTTTATAATATTTATTTTCAAATTCCACCATTTTGGTGCTGATCTCTCTGTATGCCGCCTGTTTCCAAATTGCCAGCTGTTTATTTTGCAGCTGCTTGGTGATCTTGGCGCGCGTTCCGTATGTCATCTGTTCAATCAGTTCATCGGTATCCAGACCCGAGGCAAGCCCAGTGACAGCCTTGCTGTTTTTTAAGCTTGAAAATGAACCCACACTGTAAGACATAACTTCATCTCCTTTGGTTTCTGAATAATATATCGGCAAAAAAATAAAGAACATTAGATGATCCATGTTCTTTAATCGTATTTTCTAAGAATTTTTTCGGCTTCTGATCTGGCTGCTTTGTTCTTCGAGCAGATATTTATATAAAAAATCAAGATCTTTTTCGGACGGGTCCAGAAACTCACAGCCGCAGCTGATCGTGTTGTCTTCATTATAAAGTCTGCATACCTGCGCGGTAAAGGATACCTGATGATTTAAAATGGGAAAATGAATCACAAATTTATCGCCGATATTGACAGGGCTGCTGCTTTTGAACATCACCCCGCCGAGGCTGATGTCCTCTATTTTGATCGGTATGTCTGCCGCATTGACCGCCTTATCCTCATCCTGCTGCTCATTCAGCTGCGTCGCAGCTGTCAGCATATTGACATTCACTCTGAAATATTTACGTTTCTCAAATTCGGCCAGCGTTTCCAAGTCGATGATCTTCATGAATTCGTCGGTTGAGAGATAGACGGTTCCCATTAAAATGCGCCGTCCCAAATCCTTGTTGTAGATAATGATCTTGACCTTGCTGTTAGCCCGCTCCAAAAGCATTTTATCGGATTTTGAAGATATTTCTATAAAATTTTCTCCGGCTTCGCTGATATAACCGATATCGATCAAATAATTCGATAATGTCTTTACTTCGCAGATAAACGATACATAATCTTCCAAATTATCCTGCTTATCCATATTAAGAATCCCCTTCAATACTTGTCTACTTATGATACCATATTTTTGGCTTTCTGTGCTAGTAAATTTTCTTTGACACGTACAATTATAATCGCCTAAAAATATGTTGCTCATATTACGAGGACGATATTTTTTAGGTTCGCTGCTTAACCGGATTTTACGGCCAGTTTATATCACGGCCGCTTCGTTCATGCAGATATTGCTCGCTCCCAGTATAATGATCGTCTTTTCATTGATCAGGCACATGCTCACGGCAAACCGGTTGAATGAGCTGTCGCCCGATATTTGGGATATGGGACGCAGCTCCTGCATTTCGATATCCAGCACATCTTCGACGCTGTCGACGATCAAGCCCACGGTGATTTCTTCATTTTCGATCATGATGATGCAGGTCTTGTCATCATACTCCTTCGGGTTTTTACCAAAGCGGAGGCGAAGATCGATGAGCGGCATGATTTTGCCCCTTACATTGATGACGCCTTTTAAGTAATCGGGCAGATTCGGCATATACGTGATCGGCTGCATACTGATGATTTCGAGGATTTGCTCCGCCGGCAGCGCAAAAATCTGATCTTCCAGATTAAAGCTTAAATACTTTTCCTTGATTGAATTTTTTGATTTTTTCTTTTTTAAACTTACGGTCTGTTCCATACACAACTCCTTTATATTTAAAAGATTTTACTATTTTGCGGCATCCTTAGTAAGCGCAAAATTTAAAAAATAGACATAGATATCCACTACGGTCTCATAAAGTTCCTCGGGTATCTGCGTGCCCGATTCCAGCTGGGAAAGCAGAGAGGCCAGCGAATCGTCCTGATATACGGGCACATTGTTTTCCAGCGCGATCGATACAATATTTTGCGCCACATATCCCAGCCCGGAGGCTACAACGACGGGGGCTCCGGATCGGTCGCTTTCGTATCTTAATGCGGCTGCTTTTTTGGTTTCTTTAGATACTGACATTGACCGACCTCTTTCTTTCATATAAATGGGGAAAAACTTGTTCCAGTTTTTGAGCCGGCGCTCCGGCTGTGAGATTGAAATCCGTCAATTCAAAACCGTGCGCTTTAAAAATTGTGGATACGCTGTCCCTGATCTCTTTATTTTTGCTTTTCAAAGAGATCGGATAATTGATGAGCGCAGCGGTTTTTTTGCCGTTTAATCGGATAACGGCCTCAAACAAACCAAGCTTTTGAATGTCAAAAGTGATATATAAGCGAAAACTTTTTTCCCGTGCCGTCTGTTCGCCCGAAAAAACATCCTCGTCTTTTTCGTGATCGATCCATATTTCCGAAAACATGAATACGCCGTGATAATTCAACGGCAAATACAAATGAGTAAGCGGCATAAATGTACTTTGGTCCAAAAGCATGGCGCTTGCTATATCCTTATAGATCGCCTTGCTTACGGCGGAGGGATTATCCTTAATGCCCAGCTTGATGATTTCAATCAAGGATTCATACAGATCATTATCATTGCTTTCGCTTTTGCTTAATGCCATAGCGAAGGCGTTTTCAAGGGAATCCAGATCATGATTTCTCATATTGAGACTAAAGCGGCAGTAATCGAGTAAATTGACGAAATCCTGGGTTAAATGATCGATAGTGCCGGCGTTGAGCCGCGCGGTATAATGCACAAGCAAGGTGACCATATCCCGTAATTTCCCCAGATCATTGGTGGTTTTTATATATTTGCTTAAAAAAGGAAGTATTTCATTTTTAAGTATTTCTGCGGCTTGTTTGGCTCCTTGGACTGAGGCCGTCTGTTGAAAGGCAGCCGTAAAGTCGCGCAATTCATTTGCCGAGGATGGGAGCATGTAGGCTGCTATATTTTTTAGTGTAATAAGAGCCGCGTAGATATTGTCTTCGGCAGAAAAAAAATTATCATACGATTTTAGAAATTTGCCTATTAAATTGCTGAGCTCCTGATCATTCTTTTGCTGCGCCCCTGCAAACAATTCCCGCAGGGCGCTAAAAAGCTCTCCGTTGAATTTGGTGGTGTTATCCAACTGATATTTGATATGCTGCGCTATCATCTTCGTATCGGTCATTTGAAAGTGACCGGTAAATTCTTTTAAGAGCATTTCAAGCTGGTTGCCCGTCATAACGCCGGACTTGCGCGAAAAAGCTTCGAGAAGGATCTTTTTTAAAGTAGCGTTCAATTGGGGGGTCTGCTGCAATTCCTGCAAAAACCGATTATAAACAGACTGATGGTTAAGCCGGTAATCCATGATGCCCTGCTTGTTTGCCTGTTCATTTTGATTTCGGGATCCTACCTTTGTAGGGTCAATGATAACGCCGGGTACTTCTTTGGGCCGGACTTTGCTTATATTCTCATTGGTATTGACCGGAGCGGTTATTTTTAAGTTGTCCGACATAAAATTACCTCTTGGCTAAAATTGATGTTAAATTTTTGATTTTTAATCCGATATTAATTTTATAAAACAAACGGGAGTAAATATATGGATAAAAATATTGATACGATGCTTGATATGTACCTATTTGAAACCAATACCCTGCTTGAGCAGTTGGATGATATTTTGATCGCAAGCGAAAAGGATAAAAACTTCAGCGAAGAAAATATCAACGAGATATTTCGGATCATGCACACCATCAAAGGCTCATCGGCGATGATGCAGTTTGACAGTTTGATGAGCGTGGCTCACAAGATCGAAGATCTGTTTTTTTATGTGCGGGATAACGGGATCGGAGAAGAACATCAAAGCGACCTATTTGATCTTATGTTCAAATCCTCCGATTTCTTGAAAAACGAGATCTCGCATATCGAAAATGAAGAACCTTTAACCTTAGATATCGGTTATTTGGAACAAGAAATTAACGATATTCTCAAAAAAATTTCTTTCGGTGAAATTGATTCCGAGAATATTCCTAAAGCCGTATTCACCGAAGATGAGTTAGAAGTTGTGGACTTTGATGAGTCTGATATCAATCATACCAAAAAAATCGATGAGAGTCATCGGGAAATTTACTCTGTTAAAATATTTCTTGAAGATGATTACGGCATGCAAAATCTTCGTGCTTTGATGCTTGTCAATAATATCAAGGAAATATGCGCGGATATCGCATATGAACCGTCGGACCTCGAAAGCAAAAGAAGCTCGGAGGATATCTCCAAAAATGGTTTTGTCGTCAGCTTATATTCGCAGAACGATTTAAATTCGGCGCTGAAGATTATCGAGAGCTTCATCTATACCAAAGATTATTCAATTGCCGAACAGAATGAAAGCATAAAAGACGAAGAAAAAATAGCCGAAAAAAGCACGGATAAAGAATCGGTAAAAGTCAGCGCTGGCTATTCTGGCAATAAGCAGAGCCTTATCAATGTTAATTTGAAAAAATTGGACAAGCTGATGGATATGGTCGGAGAAATCGTGATCGCGGAATCCATGATATCTGCGACGGTCATGTCGGATGAAAATCAGCAGGACGCTTTTGAAAAAACGACGAGAGAACTGCGCAAGCTGACCAACGATCTGCAGGAGATCGTGATGTCCGTTCGCATGGTTCCCGTAGCTGAAGTTTTTCAAAAAATGAACCGTATCGTAAGAGACATGAATAAGCAACTCAATAAGGATGTTGAACTTGTCCTTGTCGGCGAGGATTCCGAATTGGATAAGACCATCGTGGATAATATTTCGGACCCTATCATGCATCTTGTACGCAATTCCATGGACCATGGGATCGAATCGCGCGCAGAGCGCATTGCCAAGGGCAAAAACGAAAGAGGAACCATTACGCTTTCGGCTCAAAATGAAGGCGGCGAAATCGTCATCTATGTGGAAGACGACGGAAAAGGATTAAATGCCGAATCGATTCTCAAGAAAGCAAAAGCCAACGGACTGCTTCAAAAATCCGAACAGGAATATACCGATCAGGAGATTTATTCCTTCATTTTCATACCCGGATTTTCGACCAACAGCGTAATTACCGAATTCTCGGGAAGAGGCGTGGGAATGGACGTCGTTAAATACAACATCGAAAAAATAGGCGGCGCAGTGACCGTTGAAAGTGAGCCCGGCAGAGGGACCCGTTTTGTGATCAAAATACCTCTTACGCTGGCCATAATATCGGGAATGCAGATCAGCGTGGGCGAATCGGAATTTACGATCCCCATCAACAACATCAGACAGGCATTTAAAACAGACCGTTCCGCGATAACCAATGATATGAACGGACGCGAGATCGTGATGCTGCGCAAGGAATATTATCCCATCGTTCCGCTCCATTCGTTATTCGGCATACCGACCGAAATCACAAACATAGAGGACGGCATCCTGATCCTCGTTG
>DAITPG010000098.1:0-8491 GCA_036833715.1 Eubacteriaceae bacterium
GACTCACGGCAATGCCATCGACAGTGAAGGAAATCTCGTTGCGATGACTCAGACCGTCAATTATGATATTCAATTTGCCGGCGATATTAAGACGGCGCTGTTCGGCGGCCAGGGCCTTGCGCTCGCTACATTGACGGGTCCCGGGACGGTTTGGATGCAGTCGCTTCCGTTTTCACGTCTGGCTGACAGGATCAACGCGGCAAATAAAGGCACCGGTAAAGACGAAGGCAGCGTGATCGGCAATATCGGTATCGGCAATCTGTTCGGCGGAAGATAGAATATAAAATCTTGCTATATATAACAGAAACTGCCTTGTGAAATTAAACTAAATAAATTAAGTGACTAATCAGGATTGAATTCTGTAATTTACAGGGCTCAATCCTATTAATTTCACTTCATAAGTCGGTCAGTTGTTACAGTAATCAATTTAAATAATAAGTTATGAAATAATCATTTAATAAGAATATTTTAATATAGCGAATTGTCAAGTCAAATGCCTACACTTCGAGAAGATAAGTCTGAATGGAGATTGCCAATCCAAGCATTTACGTAGTCTTTTATTGATAAGAAAGAGATTTTTAACGATTCTCTTTCTTATCAACTTTAGCAAAGTCGATTTTCATGGGATAGAATTCATGAAGCAAACCATCGCTTTTCTCGTTACTGTCTCTCCGGTATGATCAATACGCATCATCAAAATACATTGAGTTTTTGACTTATGTCTTCTATATTTTTTTTAGCATCTCAGTTGAATGCTGTGTAGTGATTTTATTCTACTCGAAGAGTTTTCTATAGCTTATCTTTTTACCATTTTTTATTGTCACACTTCATTTTACAATTTATGATATAAAGTCATTCAATTATTGATCTCCAAAGAGGTTTTCCATTACTGCAATATCTAAGCAATTTCCCGTATCGGATAAATTTCGGCCGCCTGATGTTTAAAATAAATTGAGTTTTTTCGTTTAGTCAAAAATTAAATTTTGTAAGTTTTTATTTCGTGTCCAATCTTCTGGGTGCATTTCTTCGGCGAGTTCCTTTTTATATGAAATAACTGCAAAATAACTTTCTATGTTAATTTACATAAACTTTATACCTAATTTATGACAGTATATTTAGTTAATAAATTAACTAATGTTTTTTTTGTCCGATATAATATATGAACAGAGATAATTATCATTTAAGGAGAACTGCTCATGAAAAAATTGAAGCTTGCAACAAAAATAACTTTGATAGTCAGTCTTTCGATATCGATGATTTTGATCGGATCATTTTCCTACCTTATAATAAGACAATATCATCAGGATATTGAAAAGGCTGACAGTGATGCCAATAAGATTGCCGTAAACACTTCGATAGATATAAAGTCGAATTTAGAAAGTGCCCTATATATCGCCAGAGGACTGGCCCAATCAATAGGCGCTTATGAAAGCTTTCCGTTATCAGAACGAAGAATGATTGGCAACAGCATGATCAAGCAAATAGCCGCTGAAAATGAAAATATATTAGGAGCATGGGTTTGCTTTGAACCGAATATGCTTGATGGAATGGATAGCCAATTTGCGAACACCGCTAATTATGACAGTACGGGCCGTTTTATTCCCTATTGGACCAGAAACGGCGATTCAATTGAATATTCAATTCTTGCAGATTACACAACACCCGGAGCAGGGGATTATTATTTAGCCGCAAAGAATTCAGGAAAGGAAACAATACTGGATCCTTACTTATACAATATATCCGGAAAAGATGTATTGCTGACGACATTTTCCGTACCGATCTATAATCAGGAGGGCTATGTTGTGGGAGTTGCAGGAGTTGACGTATCCTTGGATATGTTAAATCAAAAAAATTATGATTCAACCGAATACAAGAGTGAAAATTTATTCTTATTGTCAAGTGACGGAACGCTCATTATACATACTAATAAAGATAATCTTGGCAAGAATATTTATGATGTGGAAACCGACAAACAAAAAGTAGATGCTTTATTAAAATCAATACAGGCTGGTAATGCCTATGTATATGACACTGAATCGGATATCAATGGTAAAGCCTGTACCAAAACTTTGGTGCCCATTACCTTTGGAAATAGTTCAACCTTTTGGGCAGTAGGTGTATCCATCGAACTTGATGAAATAATGAAGCAAACCAATAAAAATCTTATTGTTATGATATTGATTTTGCTATCGATCATTATTGTGACTGTTTTAACGATCGGTATTTCTTTTAAATATATGATCAATAAGCCGCTTTCTTCAATCGTATCCGTGGCGCAGCAACAGGCTAATGGAAATTTAGATATTGACTTAAATACAAACAGAAAAGATGAATTGGGAATTCTGTACCAAGCGCTTCAAACTGCCAATAAAAATATGAATGATTCTTTATTGATAATAAAAACTGCTGCTACCGAAGTCTCAAGCGGTGCAACGCAAATTTCTAGCGCAAGCATACAATTATCGCAGGGTGCAACTGAACAAGCAAGCTCTATACAGGAAATATCCGCTTCCATCAATGACATTTCTGCTAAAACAATACAAAGCACCGACAACGCAAAAACGGCAAATATGAAAGCCGAAAACAGCAGAAATTTGGCTGACCGTGGTATGCAGCAGATGACGCAGCTATTGTCGGCTATGAAAAATATCAGAGAATCGTCTGAAAATATCATAAAAATAATTAAGGTGATTGAGGATATCGCTTTTCAAACCAATATATTGGCCCTCAATGCGGCGGTTGAAGCAGCAAGGGCCGGCGAAAACGGCAAAGGATTTGCTGTAGTAGCCCAGGAGGTAAAAAATCTTGCAACTAAATCAGCAAAAGCAGCCAGTGAAACGACATTGTTAATTGAAGAGTCGGTGCGCAAGGCTGAAACCGGAGGCTTAATAGCAAATGAAACGGAAAAAGCGCTATCAGCGATAGTGAAGGAAATCGACGACGTTGCCGTTTTAATCAAGGACATAGCGGGCGCTATAGACGATCAATCAATCAATTTAAACCATGTTAATCAATCCATAGGCGATATTTCACAGGTTGTGCAAGCTAACAGCGCAGCTTCGGAAGAGAACGCGGCAGCGAGTGAGGAACTTAACGGTCAATCTGATTCTTTACTGGAACAGGTATCAAGATTTAAACTAAAGACAGAATAATTCGATTACATTATCTTTTTAAATTAAAAAGTGCTGATTTTTAGTCAGCACTGAGCTTTTGAAGATCGCAAACGCTCAATTCTCCCAGTATGATTCGCTTTATTGTTTGCAATATTTCTCAGGTGTTAATTTATTAAGCATACTTAAAATGGAGTAATGGCTGCTTACGCCTTTTTTCGGATATTTTATACTGATGCAAAAAGATGTTGTTAACATGTAAAGGCGGTGAGTAAAAGTCACCGCCTTGTTTAATATTAATTGGTTTCAGTTTCTTCCAGCGTTCCCGTTAATTTAATCTGTGTGCCGTCGCGCAGCACGGCAATGGTTGCGGTGTCCCCAACATTCAGAGCGCTGAGCGCGGTTTTAACATCGGTGGATTCGGATATCGTATTACCGTTAATGGTCAGGATGTAATCGCCTTTTTGGATACCCAATTTTTCTGCGTTGGAATCCGCATCTACCTCTACGACATATACGCCGAAGGTCTTTTCATTATATAAAGCGGCTGTTTGTAAGTTATTGATATCTATAAGTTTGACTCCGAGTGTTACTCTGCCTTTTACATAACCGTAGGTGATCAACTGTTCAAGAATCGGCTTAACGGTATTGATCGGAATGGCGAAACCGAGCCCTTCAACGCCCGTGCCCGAAGATTTCGCGTTGACGATCCCGATCAGTTCTCCCTGGGCATTGAACAATCCGCCGCCGGAATTGCCGGGATTGATTGCCGCATTGGTTTGAAGCAGATTCATGGTTTCTCCGTCGATCGTTATTTCTCTGTCCAGCGCACTGATAATTCCGCTGGTAACTGTTCCGCCCAGCTGTCCCAAGGGATTCCCGATGGCTACGGCAAGTTCGCCAACTACCAAAGTTGCGGAATCTCCCATAACGGCCGCTGTCAATTCGGTTCCTTCGATTTTAATAACGGCTATATCTGTCTTGGAATCCGTACCTACCAAAACCGCAGCATGCGTGCTTCCGTCAGCCAAAGTAACGGTGATTTTACTGGCATTTGCGATTACATGATTGTTGGTTACAATGTAACCCGTGGTTGTTATAATTACGCCGCTTCCGGCTCCCTGCGTGACATATTGCTGCATGCGATTGTTGGTGACTACCGTTTCAGTTGTGATGGCAACTACGGAATTTGAAGTGATCGATGCTATATCCGCAACTGAAAGCGTTTCCTTGTCTGATTTTACATCCGTAGACGTTCGAACAACGGATTGATATAAAACCTCTTTGCCATCCGACTCATTATCTTGATTGAGCTGATTGGCTAAAAAGCCGCCGCCGAAGCCGGCTGCTGCCGAAAAAAGCATACAAAGGATGACTGTGATCACTGAAGTTTTTATCAGCGGGTTCGATTGCTTTTCTTTTTTCTTTTTAGGCGGTCTCTTTTCTTTGTTATATGAACGTTCTTGGTAATCGTATCTCGGTTCTGCTGCGGCCGTTAACGGATCTTCTTTTGCAGCTTCACTTTCTTTTTGCGTGCTTTCCGAGTTATCCGCAAATAAAACGACATCCGGATCGGGATCGTTATCGATATTCTGTTCTGATTGTAAAATTATATTTATATCCGCAGTTTCGTCGATGCCGTTATTCTCGGGATTGAGTAAGCTGTCATTTTCTTGCTTGTCCATTTTATTACCTCCGCTACTTGTTACTTTCATTTTACCCATTGTCGGCAATCTTAAGAAGTTTTTTTCAAAAAAAAATAATTAAAAAATAATAAGTTTTTACGCCATTTTTTAATTATTTTGTTCGGCAGAATTAAGGTTTTATTAAGTTTTTTTGCTTATCGGGCCCTGCTGCAAATACCCTGTGCGCTCAGATTTTATTTATGTTTTTAAACAGTTTTACCCTATGCGCCTAAAATAATGCGCGGATAATAGTATTATGTAAATTATACGTTAATATTCAAAATTGCTCGAAATTATAAAACAAGCTCAATTAATTCACTTATTATTTTAATAAATAGACACCCCGTTGTTTATATGCGTCTATTACTGACAAACAATCGGGGTGCCGTTTATTGCTGCTATTTTAATAATTGGTTTTTCTAATTTCAAAATATGCTTTGGGATGTTTGCATACGGGACATTCCTCAGGAGCTTCATCGGCGTATTCAATATGTCCGCAATTGGAACAGTACCATGCCTGCTGGTTGTCGCGTTTGAAAACCTTGCCGGTTTCGAGATTTTCAAGCAGTTTCAGGTACCTTTCTTCATGGTCTTTTTCGATTTTTGCGACTTCTTCAAATAAGTAGGCTATGTTTTCAAAGCCCTCTTCCTTTGCGACTTTTGCGAAATCGGCATACATATCGGTCCATTCGTAATGCTCGCCCGCGGCCGCATCTTTTAAATTAGCCATCGTAGCAGGTACGCTTCCGCCGTGCAGTAATTTAAACCATAATTTTGCGTGTTCTTTTTCGTTGTTTGCAGTCTCTTCAAAAAAAGCAGCTATTTGGTTGTAGCCTTCTTTTACGGCTGCCGATGCATAATACGTATATTTGTTGCGCGCCTGAGATTCGCCGGCAAATGCTGCCATCAAATTTGCTTCGGTTCTTGATCCTTTTAATTCCATCATAACCTCCATTTTTATTTTTCTAAATTATAATTATTATAAATAAATAATTATTTTCTGTCAAGTCCGTATCCGAATTCAATGCTCTTTTATCGATAATGATACTAACGCAACGCAGTGCAGCATAAGATAAAATACGGCATGGACGCGCTGTATCCGCACCGGAAAAGCGCAAAAACTGCTGTAATTCACATATCGGAGGTTTCCAATGGGTATAGGGATCGATCTCGCAAGCGTCAGCGCATATCTGATAGCGTTGGTGGTATTGTTCTTGTTTGGTTTTATTTTGTTTAAACTCTTTAAAGTTCCTTTAAAGATATTGTCGATGCTGATCGTCAACTCGGTTGCGGGTGGTTGTATTTTGTTTGTGCTCAATTATGTGTTTCAGCTCTTTAATTTCACCATACCTGTCAATATATTTACCGCAGTTACGGTGGGCATACTTGGCATTCCCGGAATCATTATGCTCGGCATTCTCAGATTTATACTTTGATTATTTTTTCGAATGCCGGATGAACTCCATAAACAATGGATGCGGACGGTTGGGTCTGGACTTGAATTCCGGATGGGCCTGCGTTCCGACAAACCAAGGATGGCCTTTCAGCTCGATCATTTCGACCAAATTTCCGTCCGGAGATAAGCCGCTGATTTCCATCCCTGCGCCTTCTAATTCTTCACGGTATTGATTGTTTACTTCATAACGGTGGCGGTGTCTTTCCTCGATCAAATCTTTTTTGTAGGCTTCTTTGGCAAGCGTTCCGTCCTTCAGCGCGCAGGGGTACAGTCCCAGGCGCATGGTGCCGCCCTTGTTTTCGATATTTTTTTGGTCGGGCATGATATCGATCACGGGATTGGTCGTCTCGGGATCGAGCTCCGAACTGTTGGCGTCTTTATATCCCAGAATATTTCTCGCAAATTCAATAACCGCAATCTGCATACCTAAGCATAATCCCAAATAGGGAATCTTATTTTCGCGCGCGTATTTGGCAGCTAGGATCTTTCCTTCGATACCCCGATTTCCAAACCCCCCCGGAACCACGATCCCATCTAGGCCGCATAAAGTATTATTTACATTTTCCTCGGTCACATCAACGGAATGGATCCATTTGATGTTGACTTTTACCCCGTTATGTATGCCCGCATGCGCCAAAGATTCGGCTACGGACAGGTATGCATCGCGAAGCTCTACATATTTGCCCACCAAACCGATGTTTACTTCATCGGTCATATTTTTTTCTTTGGAAACGACTTCTTTCCATTCTGTCAAATCGACATGATCTGCCTGAATGCCGAACTTGCTGCAAACAAGATCCGCCAGGCCCTCTTCCTCAAGAAGGAGAGGCACCTCATATAAGGAGTCACAGTCCAAGTTCGAAATCACGGCCTTTTTCTCGACATTGCAGAAAAGGCTTATTTTTTCTTTAATGCTCTCTGTGATTTCTTTTTCGCTTCGGAGGATAATGACATCGGGCTGAATTCCGATGCTTCTGAGTTCTTTTACGCTATGCTGCGTCGGTTTTGTCTTTAATTCGCCCACTTTTCTTAAATAGGGAAGCAATGTCACATGAATAAACAACGCTCTTGAGGACCCCAGCTCGTTACCGAGCTGGCGGATGGCTTCCAGAAACGGCTGGCTTTCGATGTCGCCGACCGTGCCTCCGATCTCGCTGATGATGATATCCGCTTTGCTTTCATTGCCTGCCTGAAGGATAAAATTCTTAATGGTATTGGTTATATGCGGGATAACCTGAACGGTGCCGCCCAGATAATCTCCGCGGCGCTCATTGGAAATTACGGACCAATAAATTTTTCCTGTGGTGATATTACTCGTTTTCGTAAGATTGATATCGGTGAAACGTTCGTAATGGCCCAAGTCAAGGTCGGTTTCCGCTCCGTCATCCGTCACAAAAACTTCGCCGTGCTGATAAGGGGACATGGTACCCGGATCAAAATTAAGATACGGATCGAGTTTTTGCGTAAAAATGCTGAGTCCTCTTGCCTTCAGCAATCGGCCCAACGAAGCAGCTGTTATGCCCTTGCCTAAAGATGAAACGACACCTCCGGTTATAAAAATGTAGAAAGGCTGCATTTTGAAAGTTCCTCCGTTTTATTTTGTTTTTTTATAATAACAAGCTTTTATTTTATCATAATTGATATAAAAGAGAAATGCCAAAACGTAATAAATTACGCTGTACAGTACGATTTGTATAAAATTTTCACTGTAAAGGCCGGCGCCGACCGCATTGGTGATAAATGAGGAAGGCAGTCTGCCGATGATGAGGATCACTATAAACGACCGCGTCGCGATATCGGTTAAGCCCGCGGCAAGACACAATAGATCATCCGGTATAAACGGCACCAGAAATAATCCCATCAGCACGCTTTTACCAGCCTTGCCGGACAATTTTTTTTCGTATTTCCCGATTTCTTCCGCGCTTGCAAATTTATGCGTTATTTTTTTTCCGTATTTTCGTCCCAGATAAAACATGAGAATCGAGCCGAGAAGAACGGCTGCGCCGTTTAATAGAAAACCCTTCCACAACCCAAACAAAGCTCCGCCCACCAATCCGGTGATATTACCCGGGATCGGCGCAATCAAAACCTGTAAAAATTGGATAAGAAAAAATACAAAAGGAGCAAAGGTTCCGAACTGAGCAATATATTCCTTCAGCGCTTCCTGATCGGTGATGGTGTCCAGTCCGATGGCGTAGATCATATAGGCAATCAATCCGACAAAAAGCAGGGGGATAAGG